>JBFHXQ010000024.1:0-14542 GCA_041598895.1 Woeseiaceae bacterium
CGGCGGGCCGGCTGATCCTTCCCCGGCTATGATTCGCTGATTCGGCTTCCTCGATGCCGCCCGCTGCGGGCGGCATCGAGTCTCTTCACATCGGCTACTTCGCCGAATCCGTTCCCGTCGTCGCTGCTTCGAGTTGCCTGGGTCCGGTCGGCTCCAGAACGAAAAACGGCGTCACCGGCTCGACGTCCGGCGCCACGGCGAGCGGCGCCCGTTCACCGGAAACCCCAAGGGAACGGATAAAGCGATATAGTGCGCGCGCGTCCGTCTCGCTGAATCGGTTCACGTTCATCCATGGCATTGGCGGCCGTTCGGTGCGCGTACGCAGCATCGTAACCCACGCGTTTTCGCTCATGTCGTTGACGAGAATCCGCAGGTTCGACGGGTACGTGGTGCCCCATGGACCGCGCCAGCCGATCGCAGACCCCTTGAGCCAATCCTGCTCCGGAACCTCGCCGTTCGTTTCGGCCCAGCCGTCGGTATGACAATCGTTGCAGGCGCCGACGATGACGAGATAGCGGCCCGCCTCGATGTCTGATGCAGCCTGGACAATCGGCGTCGTCGATGTTGCCGCTTCGCCGGTTGGCCCAATGGCTGGCCAAACCAGCAGAGTCATCATTACGAGCGATCTCGATACCTTGCTCATGACGTACACTCCTCTTTACAGCTCAGGCACACGACCGTCCGGGGAAGCCGAATCGTACTCCTGCGCCCGGACACGTCAACAATAATAAAATCAATATTTTCAACCAATTAAATTGCCTTGCGCGGCGCATTCCAGACGTCTTCTATCCGTCTGTCCGGCACGTCCGCGTTCGCTAAGAGTTTAGTTCACCCGTCGCGATTCGTAGCGCAGGGCAAAAATCACAGGTGCGCGGGGATCTCTTCGTCCCGACTTCAAAACCTGAGATTGCCGACTAGACTTCGTCGTATGCAGGCGGGCGATTCGCACCGCCAATTGCTCGTACATCGACCATTTTCGAGGACACGATCATGCGTAGACGCACGTTTTGCACGACCGCGCTATCGGCAGCGGTCACCGCCGCGCTGCCCGCCTGTGGCAGGGACGAACAACAGCCAAGAATCGACGTTGGCACCCGGATACCGGCGATGTCCATGGACGGCCATGAATTGTCGCTCGAGAAATCGGCAGTCGCCGAGTTGCGCGACGCGCTTGAGGGCCCGGTGTATCTCCAGGCCGATGCCGGATACGCATCTGCCAAGCGGGTCTGGAACGGCATGTTCGACGAGAGGCGGCCGGCCCTCGTAGCGCAATGCCTGAGCACGGAAGACGTCGTCGCAGCGGTCGATTTCGCTCGCGACAATGGGTTGCTCCTGTCCGTCAAAGGCGGCGGCCACAGCCTGCCTGGAAAGTCGACGTCGAATGGTGGAATGATGGTTGACCTCTCACGCATGCACGCCGTCGAGGTCGATACAGACACACTCACAGCCCGCGCCGACGGCGGCGCGCTCCTGGGTCATCTCGACACCACGACCCTGGCCGACAACCTGCTGACGACAACCGGCATCGTATCCCATACGGGTATCGGCGGCTTCACGCTCGGCGGGGGCTTCGGTCGTACCGATCGCAAGATGGGCCTTGCGATCGACAACCTGCTCGCCGCAACCGTCGTAACGGCAAATGGCGACGTCCTGCGCGTTAGCGAGGAAGCCAATCCGGACCTGTTCTGGGGACTGCGCGGCGGCGGCGGCAACTTCGGTGTGGTCACCGAGTTCGTTTACCGCCTGCATCCGTTCGATCCCACGGCATTCGGCGGTGCGCTCGTGTACGAACTGTCGCGTGACTTCCTCGAGTTTTATGCGGAGCTTCACGAGACCCTGCCGGATGAAGCGAATATCGAGCCCCAGCTCATCAAGAACGACGAGGGGACACCGATCGCGTATACGGAAGTGACGTGGGCGGGTGATCATGCGGCCGGCGCCAGGGCCCTTGCCCCGATGCTGGAATTCCCGGGACTCATCAGCGGCGAGCTCGGCCCGTTCTCCTACCAGGAGCTGCAGACGAGCGCGGATGACTTCCTCGGCCACGGCCGACAGTACTATCTCAAATCCAGTTTCCTCAAAGAGCTGACGCCGGCGTCCATCGACGTCATGCTGGAGTATGCGTCGCAGCCGGGTCCTGCATCATGGTTCCAGCACATGGGTGGCGCGACATCGAGAATTTCTGCCGACGCAACCGCATTCGCGCATCGCGACGTCGCCTTCAATTTCGGCATCATGTACATCAGTGACGATCCCGCACAGAACGATGCAGGAAAAGCGGCCGTTCGCGAATTTTACGCTGCGATGGAGCCGCACTTCGCGGGCTTCTACACGAATCTGCACGTTGACAGTGAGGAGAAGATCTGGGGTAACTACGGGCCGAACTATCCGCGGCTCGTCGAGCTCAAGAATGCGTACGACCCAACGAACGTGTTCCGGCTGAATGCGAACATTCGGCCAACTGTCTGAGCGCTTGCTTTCGACGCAGTGAAAGACGGTTTTGGCGGCCTTACCGCAGGATAGAGCGTGCCCCGGCGAGTCTATCTGGCCGCCGGGGCACCCTTTTCGCCCTCGCGTCGAAGCTTCGCCGGCATCAGTCCATGCTGAGCGGGCGCGCCAGGTAATCCGGTATGATGGCGACGGACTCGACGGCGTTCAGCGTAATGCTAGCCGCCGGGGCGACGTCCCCGCCTGTCGTATTCAGCACGTCGTCGAAACGCAGCAACACATCCTGCGATTTTTCGGCGACGTACAGGTGCACACCGTCGAATGCCAGATCCACCGGGTTACCAAGCGACGTTGCACCTGCCAGCGCATCGTTACCGTCGTTGATTTGCGCAGCGACGTCGATAACGCCATCTGCCGTGCTCGCGTCGGACAACAAAAACACCTTGCCGTCCGTCGTCAGGCTGCTACTGCCGATGTCCGAGACGATCAGCATGTCGGTCGCACCGCCGACGTGCACGATACCGTGCAGGTTGCTGGCCAGAGCCGTGCCCGCGGAAGTCTGGTACCGCGGCGTGATAACGCGATCCGGGCCGTTGGCGCCTTCTGTCGCGACGAACGCGTCGAAGACGCTCACGGATCCGTCGGTCATTGCAACGAACAGGCGGTCCGCCTCCGGATCGTAGTCGAGATCCCACGGCTGCTCCGTCAATTCCGCTGCAAACAGCGGTGCGGTATCACCGGACGCTTCGGCGCCGAAAACCCGAACGGCCGACGCTGCGGCGCTGTTTTCCGCAACCATGACCAGTCCGAGCACCTCGGCAAATTCGATCCCCTTCGGGCTCACGAGTCCGGTATTTGGCCCCTGAATGATTCGATCGCGAGCCTCGGACGCGGTTTCGCCGTCGCGCCCGATCGCGGCACGATTCAGAATGTAGATGCCGCCGTTCTGATCATTGCCGTCGTCGAAGGTCAAATAGGCGTCGCCGGTCTGACTGAACACGATATTCTCCAGGGCAACACCCGACACCAGCGATGCCTGCACCTGATCCAGGGCCGGCGCAAAGCGCAACAGATCCTGAGCGACACCCGCACTGCTCGGGTTCGACACCGAGGCGATCGCCGACGGCGTAAACATGGATGCATCGTCGAGATCGGTAACGTCCGGCAGCATGCCGCTGCCCGCTGTCGCCGGGCCAAGCGCGAGCGCCTGCGGCTTGATTGATTCGACGGTGAGATCGGCTGCCACGTCACCGCCCGATCCGCTGAATATGTCCTCGTAAGCAAGAATGAGGTCATTGGCGAAATCTGCAACACGTGCTTCATTGCCGTACAGCACGACATCGACCGGGTCACCAAGCCCTGTGGCAGTTCCCTCGATCGCGAGCATCGGGTCCCGGGGTCCGGAGACAGTGCTGGCGTCTGCGATGACGAAAATCCGGCCGTCATCGTTGACGCCCAGCGTGCCGACGTCGGTTACGACCAGCCGATCACCGGCGGGGTCGTACGCGACGCCGTGCAGGCTCGTCGCGCCCTGCGGCGTTATTGTCCTCGTACTGACCGGTGAGAAACCGCTGGCGACGACGTCGTCGATGACCTCGATCGTGCCATCAGTTACGGCGACGTACAGGCGGTCATTCGGCTCATCGTAGGCGACATCCGCCGGCGCATTTGCGAGGAGCATACTGGCGACCGGCATAGCGCCGTCGCCGACGGCGGTTCCGTAAATGTCGATCGACGCTCCGTCGAAATTGGCCGCAAACAGCAGGCCGGCGCGATGAGCGAGCGCGATACCGCGCAGCGACGAGGCGCCTGTTGCAGCGATTTCACGGTCGGTCTGTGCATCGTAGCCCGCGGCATCCGGACGCCGATCGAAGCGGTTGATGACCCTGAGGCTGCCGGGCGGTCCGTTGATATCGCCCGCCACGTACAGGTTGTCGGACAGGTCGACGGCGATGCCCCGGTTGTTGCCGGCGTCGAACGTGCTGAGCACTTCGAGGTCTTGATCCAGGCGATCCACCTTACCCACATTCGTCTGCCCGTTATGCACGACGTACACATCGATAGCAGAGAACGTTGGCGGCGGAGGCGGCGGCTCTGGCGGCGGGGGAGCGCTGCTGCCTCCCCCGCATGCCGTCAGCAGTAATCCTGCGGTCATCGTCCAAGCGATCCCGGAGAACCGCGCGCTCCACGTTGATCTCGTCGGTCCTTTATTCATGGTCTGTCTCCGTCATTCATTCCAAATGTCCGCAGCCGCAGAGCGGCGATTCGGACGCAATGCCGAGCGCACTTCGGTGGGCCCAAGCCGGCGCGATGTTGCGATCCCTGGCCGGAACGCGCATCGGCAGCTTGGCGGTCGATTTCTGGGGTGTTTACCCGAGTGATGTGCCCGGACAGCCCGCCACTAGGGGCTTTCGAGGCGTTCGATTGGAGCCGGCAGCCGCACGGCAACATGCCGGTTTTGTGACGCAGTCGACATTGTCACTCGCCCGCGAGGACGGCTTCCCGGCCGCGCCTTCGGCTGGCGCGGCGAGGGCAACGTCACGTCGCGTCCGGAAGCAGACCTTTGCGTGCGGCATAGCGCACGACATCGACGGTACTGTGCAGATCCAGCTTGTTCATCATGTTCGAGCGATGGTGATCGGCCGTTTTCAGCGCAACGCCCAGTATCGCGGCGATCTCTTTCGTCGTCTTGCCTTCGATGACGAGGTGAAAAACCTCACGCTCGCGATCCGTCAAAGAACCGTATGGATCTGCTGCAACGTCCGCGGGACGCTGAAATTGCTCAGCCAGAACTCGCGTTGCCTGCGGTCCGAAATAGACCCCCCCATCGGCAAGCTTGGCAATCGCATTCGTCAATTCGGTCGATGCGCTGTCCTTGACCAGGTATCCGGACGCACCCGCCTGAACCAGAGGAACGATATATTCTTCATCTTCATGCACCGTCAGCACCAGAATGCGCACCTTTGGCAGCGCCTTGTGTATGCGGCGCACGGCATCTAGACCGCTTAGCCGGGGCATCGTGAGGTCGATAACGACGATGTCCGGAACCTCGCTCAGAACCTTTTCCACGGCCTCGAGGCCATCGGACGCTTCTGCGACCACCTCGCAGTTCGGGGCATCGGCCACGATTCGGACGATGCCTTCCCGAACGATCTGGTGATCGTCCGCGACTATTATGCGAATCGGGCGACTCATGCGTCAGCGTCCGGCACGACCAGCACAACTGTGGTGCCGCTGTCCGGGATGGATTCGATTGCGAGCACGCCACCGAAAAGTTCTGCCCGATCGCGCATGCCCCGCACGCCGAATCCCCTGTCGCTCGACGCGAGCGTTTCACGTACATCGAATCCCTTGCCGTTATCTTCTATAACGACTTTGAGATCGTTATTATGATAGGTGACCGCGATGTCGACCCTTGTCGCCCGGGCGTGCTTGCAAATATTGGTCAGCGCTTCCTGAACGACGCGGAATACCAGTGTCTCCGTAAACTGTCCCGGCTGGCTATCCGCATCCGGCCACGCCAGATTCACGTCGAGCCGACTTGTCTCGGCCGTGGTGCGAATCAGCCAGCGCAGCGCCGCCTCGAGCCCGAGGTCGTCCAGCACGGACGGCCGCAGCGACCGTGACATCGATCGTACTTCGGCCAATGCGGATTCCGCCAGCGATATCGCCTTTTTGACATCCGCTTGCTGTTTGTCCATTCCCGTCGAATGTTGCACATGGTTGATCAGGGCCGTCAGCAACTGGCCGACGCCATCATGCAGTTCAAGTGCGAGACTGCGGCGCTCTTCTTCCTGGACCTGCCACACGGCGCGCGCGAGGCGCCGAAAACGATCCTCGCCGCTGGCGAGCTGACGCACGAGTCGTTCGTTTTCCGCAGATATCTGCTGAACTCGCTCTACGACTTCGTTGAGTGAAGCGCCAGTCACCGGCTGCACTTCGACATTATCCGCGGTCATATTCGATTCCTGTCTGTTCCACGATACTCCGTACCTCCGAAAGCCCGGCAAACGCCTTTTTTTTCCTCGGATCCAGGCGGGCCAGCGTGCGCGTGACGGCTTCGCCGGCCCGATGCCAGTGATCCTCTGCCGCCTCGCTGTTGGCCATCCCCGACATCGCCTGTGCAATCAGGAAATGGGCGAGATAGTCGCCGTTGAACTGCGTGCCGGCCGCATCTGTCGCCAGGGATTCACGAAGGATCTTCACGGCGGCATCGTGCTGCCCGTCTTCGACGAGGGCCGCGCCAAGCGCTATGCCCGCCTGCAACTGCAGGGGGCGATGGCCCAGGTCGACCGCGGCGTCACGAATTTCCCGAAGCGTATCGACGGACCCTGATTTGATTCTCGCGATGGCCAGCCTTGCTTCCAGCACCGCGAGCCGCTCGCCGCTCGCTGTCGCCTGGGCGAGGGCGTTGTCGAGCAACGCCGCAGCCTCTGCATCATTGCCCCTGGCCGATTGCCACTCGGCGTCGATTCGAAACAGCAGCGCGCGGCGTGCCCGCCCGGAATCGTCAGCGAGTAGGCGCCGCGCCTCTACGATCGAATCCCCGGCGGCATCCCACATGCCGAGGTCCAGTAAGAGCTGCGCTTTGCGCAACGTAAACTCGGCGAGACCGCGAGTATCGCCGGCATCGCGGAACAATCGCAGCGCCTCGTCATACGACGCGGCGCTGGAATCGTAGCGCGCCTGCAGGTGCTGAACGCGTCCGATATAGCCGTTGGCGACGGCAACGGCGATATCGTTGCCGAGCTCTCGCCCGATTCGCAGCGACTCCAGCAGCGCTTTGAGCGAAGCATCGTAACGCCCCCGCGCGAGCTGGAGTATGCCGCGGGTCTGATAGGCGAGCATCAGACCATCCGCGTTGTCTGTAGCTTCATAAATTACGAGCGCCTGTTCGTTATGGACCGACGCGTTGTCGTAATCGCCGTGGAGGTAATACGCGAAGCCGACATTATTGTGGCTTTCCGCGAGCGCTCGCTGGTCGCCCAGGTCGCGACGGAGGCGAAGCGCCTCGCGGTAATGAGTCAGTGCGGCGTCAAATCGCCCGCGCTGCTCTTCCAGGTAGCCCAGCTCGTTCGCCAGGTTCGCAACCGTCCACTGGTCCCCGATGTCGGCCAGCCTGGCCCGCGCCGCAAGCAGCCCTTCGAGCGCAGCGTCATACTCGCCCAATTCGATCTGGATGCTGGCCAGATTGGCTAACGCGGTTGCTACGCCACGTTCGTCACCGATACGTTCGCGTAGCTCGATGGCCTCGCGGTAGTAAGTCGCCGCCTGCTCCAAATTGCCGAGCTGCGCCTGAGCAATCCCGAGAGCATTCGTGACATCTGCCTTTCCCTGCAGATTATGCAACCGGTTCTGAATAACGAGCGCCCTGACAAGATAATCACTCGCGGCGCGTTCCGCATTCCCCTGCAAGATGGCGTACTTCCCGAGCAGATACCAGGCCTGCGGATGATCCGGACTGGTTGCCACGACGCTGCGCAACAACTCCTCGGCTGCCCGCAGCTCGCCGCTCTCTCCGTTGATCTCGGCGAGCATGAACTGCGTTTCGGCATCCTGTGGAAACTGCGCCAGCAGTTGCTCCAGTTCGCTTCGGGCCGTGTCGAAATCTCCGGTGAGCGCCGCGCGTCGCGCACGTACCGTCGCAGCTGTGCGCCCCGTAGCGTTTGACAGCCCGCGCACGGCGTTGTCCGCCGCAATCAAGGCCTCCGCGTCCCTGCCAAGACGAGCGAGCGCCTGTCCCAGCCGGTCCCAGGCCACGGCAAAGCCCGGCGCCAGCTCGACAGCGCGCTGCAGTGGCGCCAGCGCAGCCAGCGCGTTGCCGCCCGATAAGTGTTGCAGGCCTTCGGCATACGCTCGCAGCGCTTCCGGATCCGCAGCAAGCAATATCGACCCGGAATGCGCCGACTCGGCGTCAATAGCATCGAGCAGCTCCGGAGCAAGTGCAGCGGTCGCATTGAAAACGTCGACCGCGTCAGCAACATCGCGCGTGGTCTTGTGCAGTGACTCGCCCGAAGTACCAAGCCGCAAATCCGCTTCGACCCGATAGCTTGCTCCGAGTTGTTGCAGCCTGCCCGAAACGAGGTAGTCAGCATCGAGCAGATCACCGAGCAGAGACAGGTCGTTTTCGTCGAACTCGTACGCGTCAATTCGCAGGTCGCGCAAGGTGGCATACACACGCCGGCTGTCGACAATCCGCAGATCCGGGCTGGCGGCCAGATTCTCACTCAGCAGTTCGCCAAGCCCCGTTGCCAGACTTTGCGGATTGGCATCGTCGGTCGCCACATTGAAAGGCAACGCCGCGATCGACCGGCCAGCCGCCGGCACTGCGCCACCGCCAGTTTCCACAAGTCCGCTGCGGACTGTCCATACCGTCAGTACGATTGCCGCGACTGCAACGGCGCCGACGATATACTTTCGGCGCAGCTTGCGGACAGGGTGCGCCGCATGACCCTGACGAAGATCCCGCGCAAGCTCCGCGGCACTTTGGTAACGATCGTCGGGCGCGACCTGAAGGCATCGGCTGACAATCTCACGGACGCCGGCCGGAACTTCAATTCCCGTCGTCGAGATATCCGGCGGCGTACCCAGCGCGCGCTGCGCGAGAACTTCTTCTGCCGTCTCACCCGTAAAAGGCCGCGCGCCAGTGAGCATTTCGTAGAGCAGCAGTCCGACAGCGTAGATGTCCGCGCGGCCGTCGACCTCGTGACCCCGAACCTGCTCCGGCGACAGGTAATCTAGCGTACCGATGATAGTGCCCGTTTTTGTCAGGCCGTCTGCCGTCAGAGAGCGCGCGATCCCGAAATCCGTGAGGTACGCACGCGAGTCCACAACAAGTACGTTGCCGGGCTTGATGTCACGGTGCACGATGTCGACCCGGTGTGCCTCGTCCAACGCGTCGGCCAGATCGGCAGCGATCTTAAGAGCACGATCCACGTCCAGGCCCGGCTCTCCTTCAAGTAATTTTTTGAGCGACTGACCATCGACGAAATCCATCGTGATGTAGTGCAGGCCATCGAATTCATTGATGTCATGAATACGGACAACGTTGCGATGGGATACCTGCCTGGCGAGTATCAGCTCTCGCTGGAATCGCTCCAGTCTGCCGTCGCCGGCGGCCGCGTCGCTGCGCAGCATTTTCAGCGCAACGTCGATGCCGAGTTTCGTATCGCGGGCACGATAGACCATTCCCATCCCGCCGACGCCGAGAAGTTCCTCGATCCGATACCGGTCGGATATCACGGTGCCGCTGCTGAGGATACGGGGCCCCGATAATTCGGTCTGTGTCCGGTCGTCGCTCAAGTGATTTCGATTCCGTCTGTGCCGAATACGACTTTGTCAGGCGAGCGCACGTCGGGCAACTGCGAATGAATCCTGCGGATCAGCGCCGCGTCGGGTTCCACGCCGCGTGCCATTTCCGTTGGCAGCCGTGCCTGTAGATCGACAATGTCATCGCGGATGCGAGTCGCCCCGATCACGAGTGCCGCGTGACTTGCGAGCGCCTGCATGATCTCGATATCGAGCTGCGTGTAGCTGTGTCCGGGTTTGCTGCTGTCGACGTAAACCACACCGATCGCACGATTTCCGACGTTGAGTGGCACGCAGGCCAGCGCGGAGATACCACCGCTGACGATACTTGCCTGATCGGCCAGCGCTGCGTCGACGCTGACGTTGCAGCACACGACCGGCACGCCGCCATCGATCGTCCGGGCGACTACCGTGCTGCTGCCTTCGAAGCGCAGCGCATCCGCTGGCTGGCTGGCCTCGATATGGTATTCGCCCGAATCCCGACACAGCATGATAAAGCCCCGTTCGGCTGCCGCGATGTCGATGACCGACTGGAGGACGCGCGCTGCGAGAGCCGGAAGGCTGTCATCCGGCCGAAACTCCCGGCTCAAGGCAATCGACGTGTCCCAGCGCCGGGAGGCTTTGTCATCATCCGACGCACGTCGTTCCCCCGATACCAGTTCGAATCGGCACAGCAGCCCGCCGAACTCGATCCAAGTCTGACAGTCCAGCGCATGTCGAGAAATTCTGTGTCCGCTGACAAAAGTGCCGTTTTTGCTGCCCAAATCAGACAGCTCGAAACCTGAACCGGTGTTCTGTATCACTGCGTGCCGGCGCGACAGCCGACGATCTTCGAAATACAGAGCACATCGGGAATCCCGCCCGACGAAGTACTCTGTTTGACGATCCAGGTAATACTGCTGCGTTGGCCGCTCAGGGTGATAGACGGTCAGCCGCGCGAGCATTACATGCTCTCAGGGCCCTTCAGTTGTTCAGGGCCAGGGTCAGACTGAAACGCGACGTAAGAGCCGCTGCGCGCAGCTCTCCCGCTACGTTCGGAAGGTTGTGAGCTGCCGCCCACACGTTCGGAATCGCTGCGCCCGCGTTCTCTACGGTATCTGCAAATTGCTCGACGTACGTCACGGCGGCAACGAGATTGCCACTTGCGAATGCGTCCTCCGCGCCCACGAGCAGGCTTTGAAGCTGCACGTAGGTGGCGGCGTCGATTTCCGCCTGGTAGGACGTCAGAAGAGATCGCAGCGCAACGAGTTTGTCGCCCGCAGCCATCAACGGCGTACGGGTCTCGACGACAATCAAAAACTCGGAAAAATTCCCTTTGCTTCCCTTGCTGCGATAGCTCCCGGCACCGTGCGCGGTCGTCACATCCGAGAATGCGCCGCCTAGCGGTGAGGAATACATGCGCAGCGGCGAGGCCGCTGCAAATTCGAGATCGTGAGTATACAGCTCGACTTCGACGACGCCACTGAAAGACAGCCCCGAATTCGGATCCGGCTCGATCCGCAGGAGCAGCGGAAAGCCCGCCGGAATCCCGCCGGCGCTGCTGCCGAGACGGCTCAAGAGGGCGGGGTCGAGAGGATTGATCGCGAATGCGCTGACGTTGAGGCTTGCCGCGCTCAGGCCGACCACATTCTCGAACGTAATCGTGAGCTCGGCGGAAAATCCACCCGGTATCTCGAGATCGGCCGAATAGACGTTGTCGCTGATCGAGACGTTGAGCGGTTCTGCGGCATGGGCACTCGCGGCGAGTGCGATCGCGAGCAACCACACCTGCAAACTGCGCAAAATCAGGCGCTTGGCCATGCGATCCTCCCGCAGCGTTCCCGCCCTGCGCACACTTGTGCAACCGATCGGGGAAGCCTGCAATAGTATCATAAGCAACCGTCTCTCTCTACGCCGGCAGCATTGCCTCCGGTAGTTGTCATAAGGCGGCCGCCGCCCCAGCGAAAAAGAGACCGGGAGATTTTCATCTCCCGGTCTCCAGTATCGAGACTTCGGATTGCCCGTGGAGCGAATTATCGGGTAATCACAGCCGGCGAATCCGTGCCGTAAGTCTCAGTCTTGTCGCGGTGCTCCATGATCGGATCGGCTGCGCCGCGCGGGGCCGGGGCATGGCTGCCCGTTTGCAGTTACGCGTTACGCAAGCCGATCCGACCGGCCCCGGCGAGCGCTGTCGGGACCGTCGCCGTTCTGGGCTTTGCATCGGCGACGAGGCCGCAACAAGCATTCGATTCGAGCCATTGGCATGCATTGCCGGCAATCTCGTCAGTGGGACACGAGAGTTTTGGCAGCATTACCGCTGGTGCCAAGCTGCGAGCTGACAGTGTCCATCGCAGCGCCCGCGTCAAATACGCTGCTTGGAGATCGAGGCGTACTGGCAGCCGTGCGCCGCCCCTCGACCCTCGGCTGCTGTGCCACTACGAAGGTGCTCGGCGAGTCGCCGAAGGCGCCTGGCGACGCCGCGGCGATCGCGAATCCGTTGCCACTGATCGGGCTTGACTCAGTCGCTCGGAACGAAGCTGGCAGGTGCCCGATCGACACGCTCAGGAGGATGTAGGCAGCCGCGACCATCGAGGCCACCAGCGCGTTTCTTGGGATAGATACTTTCACGAGTCGCCCCCGCAGGCGAGATCAAGTTCGAATGATTCGAATTCTCCGAAAATTCGGCCGATACGAACATCGGGCGATTTCCCTAGTCGCGCTGGGGTGCTTACCCCAGGCACCGTCATCGGATGTTGCTCGACCGTCGTGATGTCGCGGTAGACTGCACAGATGGACGTGTCGCCTTTCACAACCCGTGAGGTACGCTGGTTTTTCGTCTCGGACAGCCCGCAAGCGCGTGCGCTGGAGCACTGGTTCGAAGCGACTGCGCCGCTGCGGCAGGAACCCGCTGTGAGTCAGCCTGTCTGGCAGAATCGTGCAGGCGATGAACCCGATACCTACCTCGTGCTCCCCGGCTACGAAAACATGGGCATCAAGTGGCGCGAGGGTCTATTGCAGATAAAGGGCCGTATCGAGGCCTCCGCTATCGCGACCGCATTCGGAGCGCACCAGGGACGCATCGAGCGCTGGATCAAGTGGTCATATGCCGGGCTACCGGCTGCCTACCGCAACCTTTTACAACCCGATTCCGGTAACCGCGTGCGTTGCGTTGCTGTGCACAAGCGCCGCGCAATTCGGCTCGCCGCTTTCGATTTGGCGGCAAAGAGCGCGCACGAGGTCGAGACGGATACGCAGCTGGATCGAGGCCTCGTCATCGAGCTCGCCGCTGTCCGCGTTGGCGAACATCGATTTTTCACGCTGTGTTTCGAAGCATTTCCCGACAGTGAGGCGATCCAGCTCCTGTTCAAGAGCACCGTCGAGACGTTTGTCGCAGACCTGACGGCGTTCAGTCTCGATGACGCGCACTCACTGTCGTATCCCGCCTGGCTTGCGCGCTTGCCGCTGACTTGACCGTGCGGGGATCTTCGGTCGGCGGCCATAATTATCCGTTACTTTCCCTTTTAATTAATTAAAGATACCTGTTCGTGCCTGGCAGGCTGGCAGGTATTTGGCCGGTCTTATCCGGTTATTTTATATTTTTCATGCTATTGAGACCGTAAAGGTGGTGCTGATCATTTGACGGCAGAACAAACATCTATATACTTAACTATATGGTTAATCATTTAGATGATCGATTGAGTCGCGTCTTTGCCTCGCTGGCAGACCCTACCCGGCGCGCCATGCTGGCCCAGGTCGCACTCGGCGACGCATCGGTCTCCGAGCTTGCCGCACCGTACAAGATCTCGCTGCCGGCAGCTTCGAAGCACCTTTCGCACCTCGAATCTGCCGGCCTCATAGCGAAGCACAAGATCGGCCGCGAGGTTCGGTGCCGGTTTGTCGGCGTGCGCTTCAAGGAGGCGATGGACTGGATGTCACGCTACGAGCGCTTCTGGACGGATCAGCTGGACGCTCTGGGCGACTACCTCAATTCCGACGATACAGGAGATCAAGAAGATGCCGAATGAAGCACAGCTCGCTACGCAATCTGTCGTAACGCTATCGCGCGTGGTCGACGCACAACCGGACCGGGTGTTCGCGGCCTGGACGGAGGCAGGTCAGCTCGAAAAATGGTTCGGCCCTCCGGGCTATGAGGTTCGGGTGAGAAAACTCGACGTGCGCGTCGGCGGCGAGTTCGAATTCGTGATGCAGCCGCCTGAGGCAGAAGACCCGGCCAGATCCATCGTCGGCACGTTCAAAGAAATAGCCGAGCCGCGACACCTCGTGTTCACATGGGCATGGGTCGATGAGAACGGTAGCGCACCTGACGCCGGCGAGTCGCTGGTCACGGTCGAATTCAGAACGGCCGTCGAGGGCACGAAAGTGTGCATCACACATGAAAGACTGGACTCCGAAGAATCGCGTGCAGGCCATCACGCGGGATGGAGTGGCAGCCTCGACAAGCTCGCGGCCTATTTTTCGTAACTCCCGCATACCGTACCGGCGCGCGGTGCGATAACGGGATAACGCTATGAAAAAGTCAATGGCAATCTTGCTGCTTGCTTGCGAATTGCCGTCACCGGCCCGCGCGCTCGATGATCAGTCGATACTCTGGGTATCGAGGATCAAGCCCGGGCCGGGTCTCGAAGCGGAGTTCGGGGCAGGATGACGAGCCCACCATCAGTGGCGTGCAGACCAGGGGGACACGTGGGTCTGGCTGGTCTGGCGCATCGAAACCGGACCTCTGACCGGCACCTACGCCATCGGCACATTCAATCATGACTGGTCGGATTTAGATTCGCCGCCGGTC
>JBFHXQ010000025.1:0-14532 GCA_041598895.1 Woeseiaceae bacterium
GGGCGCACGCGTCGTGGACTGGAACGGAAAGGTCCTGAAGAAAGGCACCAACGGCTATACGTGCATGCCGACACCGCCCGACTTCGCGGCGCGCGGCGTCGCCTCGCCGATGTGCCTGGACGACGTCTGGATGGCCTGGGCCAAAGCCTGGCAGGACAAGGCACCGTTTGCGACGAAGCGCGTGGGCATCGCGTACATGCTCGCCGGGGATGGTGGCGCGAGCAACGTCGATCCGTATGCCGAAGGGCCCACTGACGACAACGAGTGGATCGTCGAGGGCCCGCATCTGATGATTCTCTCGCCGGATCCTGCGCTGCTCGCGGACATCCCTGCGGACCCGTCGAGCGGTGGTCCCTATGTGATGTGGCGCGGCACCGACTACGAGCACGTCATGGTGCCGGTAAAGATCCCGCAGGCCGACACGATCGCCTCACCGCTCGACGACGCGCTCTCGGCAGCCGACACAAACATGCAGGCCAGCGTCGGCGCCATGGGCTGGGACGGCACGACGCTGAAGGAGGGGTCGAGCAGTTACACCTGCATGCCGACGCCGCCGGATTTTACGACCGGACGTGCGCCGATGTGCTTCGACCCTACCTGGATGAGCTGGGGCGATGCGTGGCAAAAACGCAAACCGTTTGCTGCGGGTCGGATCGGGATTTCCTACATGCTCGCGGGTGACGAGGGCGCGAGCAACACCGATCCGTATGCCGACGGACCGACCGAAGACAATGACTGGGTCATCGAAGGTCCGCACATGATGTTGATCGCTCCCGACGTCGAAATGCTGGACGGCATCACCCGGGATCCGAATGACGGCGGTCCCTACGTCATGTGGGACGGCACGGATTATGCTCACGTGATGATCCCGGTGGCCGAACGCGACTGACCGCAGCCCGCGCCTGCTCGCCTGTCGTAAGCGGCGGGGCGGGCAGACTTCGACAATCAGGCGATGTCGTCAGCGCTCGCCGGCACGACCGTCGTGGCGCGTTCCGCCGCGCGCTGGCGTCCGCCGCCCAGCACGAACAGGTTACCGATAAGCACCAGAAGAACGCCTGCGACCGTCAACAGGTCGACGACCATGCCCTCGAACAGCGCAGACAGAACCAGCGCGACGACAGGGAACATGACCATTGCGTACCCGGCCCTGTGGGCCCCGATACGGCCGAGCAGCGTCAGGTACGCGCCGAACGCGACCACGGATCCGAATGCCGCGAGGTAGATGAGGGATACGACGTAACCCGCCGACCAGTCGAACGCGAATTCATGACCGCTTGCTGCGGCGATTCCCGTATTGAGCAGCGCTCCGTAGAACATTCCCCAGGCGTTCGACTGGATCACGGGCAATTTTCGCCGTTGGGCGGCCTGCGAAGCCATGTTTCCGAACGACGCTACGAGCGCTCCCAGCATCGCGAGAATCGAGCCCAGAAATACGCCGCCAGTCAAGGAAATCTCGTCGATGCGCGGTGCGAACAGCACGACGATCCCGACGATTCCCAATGCAGCACCGCCGAGGACCCGACCGGACGCCCGCAGGCCGAAAAAAACGCGCGCATTGATGATGTTCATCCATAGCATCGTCGAGAACGCGATTGCCGACAGGGCCGACGTGATGTAGATCTGCGCCCTGTAAGCGAGGATGTAGTTCACGCAGAACATCAGCACCCCCAGCAGCGCGAACCAGCCGTGCGCGCGCGCCTCGAAGCGAAGCGTCAGACCGCGCGCACGGCACCACGCGAAGAGCAGTACTGCGGCGCCCGCGTAGCGGTACGCGATCGATACCTCCGGCGCAACGTCACCGAGCTGAAACTCGATCGCGAACCAGGTCGAACCCCAGATCAGTACCGTAACGACATAGAGGGCCGCATTACTCATGACGCTCTGCTTCGCGGGACGCACTGCTGCCATCGTAAAGCAGTGCCGCGCGCAGATTGCGGTAATGGTGCAGGCGCACCGCGGGTCCTGCGATGACCTTGAGTGCCTTCAGCCACTTGTCGCGGGCGCGCGTACCGGCGTTCTGGCGTGTCGATTCGCACCCGGTCAGCTCGTCGCAGCAGAGATTGGCGTGCTTGTTCATGCTCTGATCCTCCGGGCAGGTGCCATGTAGGCTTGACTATAGACCCAATGTGTGGATATAACAGATACAATTTTTTAAAAAGATAACCTATACAGTTATGCAAACGGTGCAGAGGCAGGACGGCGTTTATCTCTATCGCCAAGTCATTGATTTAATAAATGAAAATATCAGCTCGGGTACACTGAGGCCGGGCGATCGGCTGCCCTCTCTTCGCAAGATGAGCCGCGCCGTTGGCGTCAGCGTTCCGACCGTGCGCCAGGCCTACGTCGAGCTCGAGCGCCAGCGGCGAGTCGAATCTCGTCCGCAGTCGGGCTTTTACGTCCGCCATCAATCCAGGCCCCCGCTGGTAAAGCCGACGTCCTCGAGCCGCTGCAATCCCTGCGCACTGGAATGCCGCAGTCTCATGGAGCGCGTCTACGACGGCATCAACCGCGCCGACCTCGTGCCGCTCGGTATTGCCAATCCGTGCATGGCAAAACCTGCGGCGAAAACGCTGCACCGCGCCATGAAGCGGGTCATGGCGCGATCCGAGGAGCACAGCCTGGGCTACGCAACGACCCAGGGCACGCCGACGCTTCGCCGCCAGATCGCGTATCACTACCTCGACACGACCGGCGTGCACGTCGATCCCGACGACATCTGCATCACGAACGGCGGCCAGGAAGCGCTGCTGCTTGCGCTGCGCGCTGTCGCATCGCCCGGCGATGTCATCGCGGTCGAAACACCCACCTACCACGGCATGCTCGAACTGATCGACAGCCTCGGCATGCTTGCGATCGAGGTCGAGACCTGTCCCGAGGAGGGTGTGACGCTGTCCGCGCTCAGGCGAACGCTGGAACAAAACGCGGTCAGGGCCTGCATGTTCTCCACCACCCTGTCGAATCCGCTGGGCGTTACGATGCCGGATGCCGAACGTCGCGAGCTCGTTGATCTGCTGGCCGAGTTCGACACGGTCCTGATCGAAGATGATGTCTACGGCGACCTGCGCTTCGACGGCATTCGGCCGGTGCCTGCCCAGTTCACCGGCGGCAGCGCTCGAATTATGACCTGCGGCTCGTTCTCCAAAACCGCGGCCCCCGGCTACCGGATCGGCTGGATCGTTGCGGATGGCAACATGCCCGAGCTGTTACGTTTGAAGCGGGCGTTTTCCTGCTCCTCCGGACTGCTGCAACAGCTGACGCTTGCGGATTTCGTCGCGTCCGGAGATTTTCACCGCCACCTGAAGGCACTGCGGCCGGTGCTCAACAACAATGCGGAACGCATGAGCGCGATCGTCGCCGACTGGTTTCCGTCAGGCACTCGCATGTCGAAGCCGGTCGGCGGTTCGGTGCTCTGGATCGAACTTCCGAATGACTGCGATTCGACGCGCCTTTTCGACGCCGCAATGGACAACGGCATCAGCATTGCGCCGGGCAGAATCTTTTCGCCGCGCGGCCGTTACAGCAACTTCGTGCGCCTGAGTTTCGGCCATCCGTGGTCCGAGCCCACGGAGCACGCGGTCCGTTGGCTCGGCCAGCGCGTTTCCGACACGCATGCCTGACGCACATCGCTCCGCAGAACCCATGCAATTTTTTTACTCGTGACGCATCCGCTCATAACGATCGCTCTGGGCCCCGTGCTCCTCGTACAGGGCGTTGCGACGCGCCTGAAAACCCCGCGGCTCCCGGAGCCGCCGGGCCCGCGTAAAGGTTCCGCGGGTGACGGGCCGGTACAGAGACTGCTGATACTCGGCGACTCGGCTGCCGCCGGCGTTGGCGCCGCGCACCAGGATGAAGCCCTGTCCGGGCAGCTGGTCGCGCGTCTCGCCGAGCAGTCTCGCGTCCACTGGCTCCTCGTCGCCAGGACCGGAGCAACCACCCGAGACGCGCTCGAGACGCTGCGCGAGATGCCGGCGCAGCCGTTCGATCTGGTGGTCACGTCGCTGGGAGTAAACGACGCGACATCGCGGGTACCGACCCGCGCCTGGCTCGGGCAGCAGCGGCGACTGCGCGAGCTTCTGCGTGACAAGTTTGCTGCCCGCCACATCGTCGTGTCGGGCCTGCCGCCGATGCACGGATTTCCCGCACTGCCCCAGCCGCTCAGGTGGTACCTGGGTGCCCATGCGAGCGAGCTCAACGCCGCTCTGAAAGCGGATGTCGGAGGCGAACCCGCCGCGAGTTTCATCGACGTCCGGTTTACCACCGACACCAGCCTGATGGCGCCGGACGGATTTCACCCGGGTCCGCCCGTGTACGCCGAATGGGCCCGGCGAATCGCAGAAACGGTTCGTACCCGCTTCCCCGGTTGACGGCACCCGATCGACGCCGCCTTTGACAGAATCCCGCGTGCATCCGACGAGCGGCTCGGTTCGGCCGACGGGCAGCATTCACAGCGTTTACCAGCGCCGCTACGATATCAGGCGGCACATGTTTCAGGGAGAAACGTTATGTCGACAAGGAAATCCAATGACCGCAGCCGCCCGGTCGCAGGCGCGAGAACTGTGCACGCGGTCGACGAGCAGACAATAGAGCTGTCGAAGTCCTATCCGAAGTTACGGCTCCCGCCGCTCGACATCGAACCCGATGACGACACGGACTGCGACCCGTATAACCGCACCGGTCAGTTCTGCGTCGAGGCTCTCAAAAAACGGCCGCATCGCTGACAGCGGGCAGTGGTCGGGCGCCGGTCTGCCATAGTCCGGCGCGCCAGCGAAATCGGCGAAGGCGCGGCGCGTCCGATGCTCCGAAATCAGTCCAAGATTTCTTCGTTCTTTTTCCTTGCCTCGGCGGCTTTGCGCCGGTCGATCAGGCGAACGAGTCGGGCCTCGAGCCCGGTCAGTCTGCTGTCGTCACCGGCCGCACCGCTGCTCTTCAGCTCCGCAATTTCGCGCTCCGCAGTCTCGATGGACTTGCGGATGTCCTCGATCGACGCCGCCTCGTCGGCCTTGTCGAACGCGACCGCTTCCGCCGTCGCGCCCTGCTCCGGCGCAGACTGCGCCAGCACTTTCGGTATGAACAGCTGGCCCTCGGGGAGCACCCGCGAGTTCATGAAATTGGGTGAAACGATTTCGATGCCCGCGCCGTGCAGCGCATCGAGGACCGCGGCGCGAAGCTCGGACCGCGCCGTGATCAGGCTCTGCACGTTTTCCAGAAGGCCCGCGATGCGGTACGTGATGGAAAAGTCACCGAGTTCGCGAACGTTCGCGAAACTGTCCTTCAAACCTGAGGCTGCGGCTGCCGCGCAGAGAATCTCGCGAACCCGACCGTGTGGAATGTCGTAGCCGAGAGAAACTTCGGCGACAATGATCGTGCCGGAGGCGCGGACGACCTGTACCGGCTGCGTCACGAGATACATGTTCGGCACGGTGACGAGATCCCGAAACTCCGTCTGAATCTCGGTGTGCAGCAGGTCCATTTCGGTGATGCGACCGGTCAGTTCACCGACGGTGATGAAATCACCGGGGCGCGCACTCTTGACGATCTTGAGCATAATGCCCGCCATCATGTTGCCGATGAACGTCGTCGACGACAACGCAATTGCGGCGCTGAGCAAAATCCCGATCAGGCTCAACAGCTGACCGCGCAACGTGTCGTTGATCGGCAGCGCGATGATGACGGCGAGGATGCCGGAGAACGTCAGCAACAGCATGATCAGCTGAAAGCGAAACTGCGCATCGGGATTGCCGTGCCAGCGGCGCTTTAGATACCAGTTGCTCAGGAACAGGATTGCGGCGACGGTTGCCAGGGTCGCCAGCACCGGCACGAAGCTCGTCGCTATCTCCATGGTCTGTTCGATAGATTCCAAGTCGTAACCCCTTTTTTGTTCGGTTCGATCGCCCGATGGGCTATTATCCGGGCCCCGCACCCACAGCCTGTCGCAATCTCGGCTAGCATGGCGGCTGTGCGGCGCGCGATCAAGGCGGGGCGGTCCGTGGCTGGGTGTTGGCTGGTTTGCCGCGAAATCACGCGGAGGAGTGAGTTGACGATGAAATTATCAGCACGCCTGGTCTGCGGGGCAGGCGTTTTCATGATCGCCACCAGCCTGCTGCAGGGCTGTAGCGGCCTTCGCCCCGGCTACGAGAAGCCCACGGTTACCGTGAACTCGTTTCGCGCGCTGCCGTCCGACGGTGCGCTGCCGAATTTCGAGATTGGCCTGCACGTGATCAACCCGAATCGCGAAGCGCTGAATGTTCGCGGCATGTCGTACACGGTTCGTGTTGCAGGCCATGAGCTCATTAAAGGCGTCGCCAACGATCTCCCGGTGATCGAGGCCTACGGTGAAGGCGACATCAAGGTCACCGCGGCCGCCAACCTGTTTGCCGGCGTACGCCTCGTCACCGACCTGATGCGCGGCACGCAAGACAGCTTCGACTACGATCTGGAGGCAAAACTCGACGTCGGCAGATTTTTACCGCCGCTCACAATCAGGGATTCCGGACAGATATCGCTGCGACCATCTGCGAATTGACGACCGCCCGCGTTCGCCGTCAGCGACCGCGCTTGTTGCCGGTTACGGGAGCCGGCGCCCCATTTGGCGCATCGTCGTTCATTACCAGACCGAGTTCGGTATTCATGAACAGCGATCGGCCGCCCACGCGACTGTCCGTCCACAGGTAGCCCTTGGCCCAGATGCCGCTGTCGGTCCACAGGTAACCCTTGGCCCATACGCTGCCATCGGTCCACAGGTAGCCGCTGGCATCGACGTCACCATCGACGTCTCCCGCGTAGCCTTCCGTCCACTCGAAGCCGCCGTGGAACAGAAAGCCCGCGCTCCAGTGCGCATCGCCCCAGAGCGCTGCGGTGTCCTCGACCAGAATGCTGCCGCTGACGTCATCGCGCAGCATCAGAGGCGACAGCGCTTCGCCGGCAACGTGACCCGTCTCGTTCAGTGCCGCATCGATATCCAGCGTGCCCGCACCGGCAACCGTCGGTTCGGCGTCGAGCTTGCGCGCCGAGCGCATCAGGCGCGCCTTGATCGTTGCAGGATTCAGGTCCGGGTTCTTGTCGAGCATGCGGGTAGCCGCGGCCGCAACCATCGGCGCAGCCATGCTCGTGCCCGACATTTCGAGGTAGTCGCTGCTGCACTTCCTGGCGGTGCACGCCACCACGCGCGAGGGGAATTCCGTCTTCAGGTAGGAGTGAGACGGCGTCGCCGAAATTAGGCGGTTTCCGGGGGCGACGAGATCCGGCTTCAGGACGAAATCACCCGTCGTCGGGCCCAAAGACGAATACGTGGACACGTAGTCATCACTGAAAACCGTACCGGTGCCGTTGTCAGTCAGCGAGCCGACCGTTATCACTTTGCGAGAGTTGGCAGGGCTTGTAATTGTGAAGTTGCCTGCCGCCCCACCGTTGCCGGCCGCAACCACGACGGCGATTCCGGCATCCCATACGCGCTCAACTGCGAGCACCAGCGGATCGGTCGTGATCGACTCCGAAACGCTCATTCCGAGGGACACGTTCACGACCCGGATCTTGAGCTGATTACCGTACAACAGCAGCCAGTCAAGCGCTGCAATGACGTCGGACAGCTGACCGCCGCCGTTCGAATTCAGCACCTGCAGCGAATAGATTTTGGCGCCCTTGGCGGTGCCCTGAAAATCGCCGTTCGAGTCTCCGCCGCTGCCGGAAATGATGCCGGCGACGTGCGTGCCGTGACCAAACCCGTCACCCCCCCAAAAGGACGTCAGCGCAAGCGCCGTATAGTTGTCGACGAGAAACGGCTGGGGGACCTGACCGCCTAGGAACGAATATTGCTCGATACTGGCGGCGAGGTCCGGATGCGTTCCGACGCCGGAATCGATGATTGCGACATTCACGCTCCCTCCGGTGTAGCCGGAGTTGACCGTGCGCACTGCCGGAACGTTGGCTGCCTCACGCGATGCGACAGACGTTGCCGACACCGCGCTGTCGAGCGACAGCCAGTCGACGCGCTGCTCCAGAGCGAGCCCTTCCAGTGACGTCGCAGGGATGCGAATCGCGCGCATTTCCAGCGCCGAATAGCTGCGCAGCACCTCGCCGCCCAGCGCCTCGATTCGCTCGTCGTCGAACAGCTCGGGATGCCGATCGTAGCGGACGACGATATCGACGAGGTCCGGCCCTCCGGCTTCGGCGAGCGCGGCAACAGGCCCGCTCATCTTGTCGCGCGGCGACGTGCTGCTCCTGTCGCTTTTTGAGGTTTGCGGCGTGGGCCCGACTGTCGTGCTTGCCGCAAAGACGTCGTATCCCGCCGAGATCGTCGGCACCGCAGCCGATGCTGGTGCAGTTTCAGCGTCGCTGTCTGCAATTCGGTGCCGGTATTCGGCCTGCGTACTGGCGACGATGCGAGCCGGCGCATCGCTTTTCAACTCACCGGCCTCTGGGAGAATCCCGTCCGCAATGTCGGTCGCCTGCGTGAGGAGCGCGAGTCCACCGACCGCGAGCAGTGAAATCAATACCTGCCGTTTTTTCATCGTGGCTGTCCTTGCCGTTCCGGGATTATTGTTACTCGCGTTCACTTCGTTCATTTTCTAACCGACGACCTTGACGAGATTGGGCGCCTTACCGTCGTCCGCCGACGGGTGCCGGGTCAGGTTGCCCGCGCGGCGTGCGCGGAACAGCATCGAGGACGGCTCTATCGCGCTGTGATCGATCTCCGAGCTCGTCGCTGCCTGGTTCGGTCCGGACATGCCCACCCATGCGTTGCGCTTCTTTTTCGCCTCGTACATGAGGTTGTCTGCCAGATTGATGATCTGATCCAGATCCGCGTTATCAGCCTGGGCGCGGAACAGCGGGTAGGCCGCGTAGCCGATCGAACACGTCGTGCGTACGATCTGGCCGTCACCCAACACGAAGTTGTGGTTTGCGACCGTCGAGCGAATACGCTCCGCGAGCGCCTCGGATTCTTTCGGACTCGTCTGCTTCGCGATGACGACGAACTCGTCTCCGCCCCAGCGAATCACGAAATCCGAGCGGCGGCAGATACCGAGCAGCACGTCGCGGAACTCGAGCAACATCTGGTCGCCGGCCGCGTGCCCGTACGTATCGTTGATGGGCTTGAAGTTGTCCATGTCGATCATCATGAAGACCAGCTCCGACGCGTCCGACATGTCGACACCGTCGCGCTCGTTCTCAACCTTGCGTCGAATCAGGTCGAGATCCCGCGACACCTCTTCGAAGACGAAGCGGCGGTTGCGCAGGCCCGTCAGCGGATCGCTTAGGCTGCTCTCCTGCAGCGCATGATTGAGCTCCTTCAGCTGCTTGTTCTTGTCGATGAGCTTCGCCGTGCGCAGGTTGACTTCACGCTCGAGCCGACGGCTGTAGTGTTCTTCCTTGCGCAGCTTGTTGCGGTAGCTCGCGTAGATCAGGTACGCAAGCTGGGCGCAGAGAAGCGCGTAGCCGAGGTAGGCCCACCAGGTATTCCACGGCGCTGCCTTCACGGACACGGGCACGGCAATGCCGGCTTCGTTCCACACGCCGTCGCTGTTCGCGGCCCGCACGCGCAGCAGGTAGCTACCGGCATCGAGATCCGTGTAGGTGATGCGGCGACGATTGCCGAGATCGACCCAGGACTTGTCGAAACCCTCGAGCTTGTACATATAGCGGTTCATTTCGGGTGCCGTGAAGTCGAGCGCCGCGAACTCGAACGATACCGTGTCGTCTCTCCAGTCGATCTCGACGCCGTTGTCTTCGTCGTAGGGAAGGTCGGACTTGATCGGGTCACTGGAGTTGAAGAAGCCGGTAATAGCGATCAGCGGGCTCGTATTGTTTGCGCGCAGGTCGGCAGGATCGAATGCGTTGAACCCGTTATGACCCCCGAAGAACAGCTCACCCGATGCGCTGCGATAATGTGCGCCGAAATTGAACTCCTCGGACTGCAGGCCGTCCTTGCGGTGCAGATTTCGAATTTCGCCGCTCTCCGGGTTATAGCGGCTGATGCCGTAATTCGTGGACAGCCATATCCAGCCGTTCTTGTCGATCTGAACACCGTAGATCACGTCGTTCGTCAGGCCGTCGGCCTGGGAAACGTTCGCGAATTCGATGGACTCGGGATTGCTTGCATCACCGATGACCCGGTCGAGTCCCCCACGCGTGCCAACCCACACGGTGCCGTCGGCGTCCACGTTCAGCGAATAAACCGTGTCCGCTGCCAGGCTGCGCGGATCGCTCGGGTCGTGGCGAAACTGCACGAAGCTCTCCGTTTCGGGGTCGAACAGGTTCAAGCCGCCCGCATCGGTGCCGATCCACATCTTGCCGCTCGGGTCCTGTGCGAAGCTGGTAACCCGATTGCTGCTAAGAGCCGCCGAATTCGACGAGTTCGCGGCGAATCGCGTAAACGCGCCGGTCGCTGGCTCGTAGCGGCTGATGCCGCCGCCGAACGTCCCGACCCAGATCCGGCCCGCACTGTCCTCGTAGATCGTCATGATCCCGTTCGCGCTCAGGCTGGAAGGGTTCTTCGGGTTATGTCGGAACATACGCGTTTGGCCACTCTTCGGGTCCAGGCGCGTGATGCCGTTCGTCATCGTGCCGATCCAGATGCGGCCGTCGCGGTCCTGCAAAAGACTCATGATCCGGTCATCGCCGATTTTGAGTTTGCCTTGCGCCTGGCTGCGATACTTGTCGATCTTGCCGGTGTTACGATCGACCGCGTTCAGCCCGTCGCCAAACGTACCGATCCAGAGAGTGCCGGCCGCATCCTCGACGAACGACGTAACGTTCGGCTTGCTCTCTCCGCTTGCCGTGAGCTTGTTTGCCGGCTCGAGTCCGTATGCCCAGGTGCGCGGGTTCCACTTGTTCAGGCCGCGCATTTTCGTGCCGACCCACAAAAGGCCGGTGCGATCTTCAAAAATCGTCGTGACGTTATTGTCCCCGAGGCTCGACGGATCCTTTGCATCATGGGCATAGCGGACAAACGAGGCAGATGGGCGATCGTACAGATTCAGACCGTCTGTCGTACCGACCCAAAGCCGCGCGTCGCTGTCCTCGAAAATCGTCGTGACGTTGTTACCGGAAAGGGAGTGCTGATTTCCGGACCGGTGTGAGAAACGCTGGAATGAACGGCCGTCCGAATTCATTCGATTCAGGCCACCGCCATACGTACCAACCCAGATCCGGCCATCGCTGTCCTCGGCGATGGCGCGTACGCTGCCGTCGCTGAGCGACCGGCGATCCGACGGATTGTGTTTGAACGTAACGAATTCGCCGGTATCTATATTTACGCGCGAGAGACCATGCTCACCGCCGGCCCAAAGATGTCCTCGCGAGTCACGGTGCAGCGCATAGACGTTTTTGGATGCCGCGTCGCTGGCATTGTCCAGGCGCACGTGAATAAACTCGCCGGTCTTCGGATTCATCCGATCGAGACCTGCGCCGCGCATCGCAACCCAGATCGTGCCATCCTCGTCGATCAGCAGGCGCCGGACGATATTGCTGGCGATGCTGCTACCGTCGTCTGAATCGTGCCGGTATGTGCGGAATTTGCCGGTCCGGCGATCGAATGTGACAAGACCACCGCCGTTCGTTGCCAACCACAGGTTTCCGTCCCGGTCTTCCTCGATATCAAAGATAAAATCGTTCGGCAGTCCGTCCGGATTGCCGCGGTCACGCTTGAAATTCGTGAATTCGTAGCCGTCGTATCGATTCAGTCCGTTTTCCGTCCCGATCCACAGCCAGCCTTTCGAGTCCTGCAGGACGCTCAAGACATTGCTCTGGGACAGACCGTCGTCGAGCGTAATGTGCTCGAACCGCATCGGATGATAATCGCCGGTCGCCGCCTGGGCAGGGCCGGTCCATAACAGGGCGGCGGCAATCATCGAAACGACGATCGCGCCGGATTTTTTCAAGCTTTCAGTCATTGCGCTCAACTTCATCTATTTGGCAAGCCGCGATATGGGGCGCGGCCGGTCCTCCCGAAATTCGTGGGCTTATTAGAAATTATTGGGGGAAATATCGCGTTGACTGCGGTCTTCGCGAATCCTGCCGAAATGTGATGCGAATCACATAAGCAGGTGGTTAAATCGCGGGCTTATTTGGGGCTTTTTACGGTTCGCAGGAGTTTGACGAAGTCGTCGGGCGGCATCGGTTTCGACGCCAGATAGCCCTGCATCGCATCGCAGCCCAGCTTGTGCAGCAATGCCAACTGCTCCACCTCTTCGACCCCCTCAGCGATCACCATGAGGTCCAGGCGCTGACCGAGCGCGATCATTGCGGACGCAATCGCCTCGTCCTTTGGATTTTTTGTCATGCCGGAGATGTAGGAGCGATCGATCTTGAGCGCGTCGACTGGCAGATCCTTGAGGTAAGCGATCGCCGAATCGCCGGTACCGAAATCGTCGATCGACAACCGTATACCGATTGCCTTCAGGTCGTGCAGCTGGGTGACGACGTCGTAGTCGCCGGACAGCACGCCGCGCTCGCTGATTTCGAGCTCCAGCATTCCGGGCTTCAGGCAATGCTCATCGATGACCTGCCGGACCGAAGTTGCGAATCCGGCACTCATGAGCTGCGCTTTGGCCACATTCACGCACATGTGCGGCAGCGGAAATCCCGCCTCGTGCCATACCTTGTACTGCCGGCACGCTTCGTTGAGGACGTACTCACCAATGCGCACGACGAGGCCCGATTCCTCGGCGATCGGTATGAACTCGCCGGGTGAAATATACGTACCGTCAGCCTGACGCCACCGCAGCAGGGCCTCGGCCGACGTCACCTTGCGACTCGCGATTTCAATAATCGGCTGGTAGACAAGCGACAGCTCATTACGGTCCAGCGCCTCGTGCAGCATGTGCTCGATCTTGAGCTTGCGACCGGCAGCTGCGTCCGTTTTCGTACAGTAGTACTTGAAGCCGCCGCCGCGACTTTGCGCATCTCGCATCGCATTGTCGGCGCGCTGCAGCAGGCTGTCCGCATCATCAGCATCCTGCGGAAACAGAGCGATGCCGAGACATGCGGACAGGTACAGCGTCTGGCCGGCGACCTGAATCGGTTTCGATACGGTATCAAGTACCCGCTGCTGGAAATCGGTGAGCTCGTCGCCGTCGTCGGCAAACGTCGCCATCATGCCGAAGCGAAACTGATCCAGACTTGCCGCGGCCGCTGTGCGGAGCGTGAGCTCGCCCGGCTGATCGGTATCGGTATCGTGCAGGCAATCGGCCAGGTGGTTGCCGATGTGCGTCAGGATAAGGTCCGCCTGCTGCTGACCCATGGCCTCGATGACGAGCCGGAATCGCGTAAAGCCGACGACGAAAACGGCCAGCACTCCGCCATTGTTGCGCGTTCCCGCCATCCCGCGCTTGAGCAGTTCCATGAACTTGGACTTGTTCGGCAGTCCCGTAACGGGCTCGAAATTTTCGCGGCTGCGCAGGCGCTTGCGGGCAGCATCGGCCAGCGCCACGGCTTCGCCGAGCGACTCCTGGCTGAGCTTCAGTTTTGACGCAACCGTATTCAGCCGGTGCGCGTGCCGGGCCCGGCGGCTGATAACCTGCCATTCGAACGGTTTCCGGACGATATCGAAACAACCTGCGTCCACGGCGGCGACCGCTTCCTTGTTGTTTGAACACAGCACGAGCAGCGGCATTTCGAGATCAGCCGCCTCGAGCAGTACGTTGTACAACAGCTCCCCGCCTCCGTCGGTCAGGCTCGCATCGACGATAATCAGGTCCGGCCGGTTGTTTCTCGCAATCTCGAGCGCGTTAGACGGATCGGATGGAATTGCGGCCTGCAGGCCGACCTGGCTCAGCCAGCGGGGTCCCCATTTCCTGGCCGTACCGTCACGACACAGCAGCAGAACCGTGCCGTCGTCCTCCAGCGGATCATTGTCCGCAACGGTCGGCATCGACAGCTTGCGAATCGTATGCGTGAGATCGATCTCGTCGTCCGCATCCCCCGCCTGGGAGATTTTCTTGGCATCGCTCACGAGTCTGCCTCAGCGTCCGGCTGGACACTCCGGGACCGGTCCAGGTAATCGGTAACCTGGTCCTCGGCAAGCGGCTCCGCGAAAAGGTAGCCCTGCAGATAGCGGCAACCGGCGTCCCTCAGAAATTCCGCCTGCGCCGTGGTCTCGACCCCTTCCGCGATCACGTCGAGATTGAGGCCCTCCGCAAACCGGATCGCCGCCGAACATGCGGCGCGGTCCCTTTCATTTGTTTGCAGGTTCTTGACAAACGCGTTGTCGATCTTGATAGCGTCGATCGGGCTTTCCGACAGATGCACGAGCGAGCACGCGCCGGTTCCGTAATCATCCAGCACCAGACCGGTACCCAGGGCCTTCAGGCTCTGGCACGCCGAAAACTGCCTCAGGGCGTCGCGAAACAGCATGTGCTCACGAATTTCGAAGTCGACATCGGTGCCATCGACGCCGGTTTCCGAAAGTATCTGGCTGACGCGGATCGCGAGATCGGACCTGGACAGCTCCTGCGCGGTGACGTTGATCGCGAGCCTGAGCTCGCCGTGTCCGCCGGCGCGCCAGCCCCGAAGTTGTTCGCACGCGTGCCGGAGCAC
>JBFHXQ010000026.1:0-14520 GCA_041598895.1 Woeseiaceae bacterium
CGTGACGATCTGGGACGAGTGGGCCGACGAAGACGGTGAACTCGGTCCGGTCTACGGTGTGCAGTGGCGCAGCTGGCCGACTGCCGATGGCCGGCATATCGATCAGATCGCCGACGTTGTGCGCCAGATTCGCGAGACGCCAGACAGTCGGCGCATCATCGTGAGTGCCTGGAACGTCGGGGAGCTCGACAAGATGGCGCTGCCACCATGTCATTGTTTCTTTCAGTTCTTTGTCGCCGACGGCCGACTGTCGTGTCAGCTGTATCAACGCAGCTGTGATATTTTTCTCGGCGTACCGTTCAACATCGCATCCTATGCGCTGCTGACGCATTTGATTGCGCAGCAGACCGATCTGGGCGTTGGCGATTTCATTTGGACAGGGGGAGACTGCCACCTGTACCTGAATCATCTCGAGCAGGCGGACGAGCAGCTCGCGCGTGATCCGTTGCCACTGCCGCGACTCGCGATTCGCAGGCGTGCGGCGACCATACTCGATTACCGCTTCGACGATTTCGAGATCCTGAACTACGAAGCACACCCGCATATCCGCGCAGCCGTTGCCGTGTAGGCGCACGCGCAATCCCGGGCACAGCACGGGCCAACAAAGGCCGACAATTGCGTCATGATCAGTCTCATCGTTGCGGCATCGCTGAATGATGTCATCGGTGTCGACGGCGGGCTGCCCTGGCATCTGCCGGACGACCTCAAGCGATTCAAGGCGCTGACGACGGGTAAACCGATTGTCATGGGCCGCCGCACTTTTGAATCGATCGGCAGGCCGTTGCCCGGTCGCCGAAACGTCGTGCTCACGCGTCAGGGCGATCTAGAGATTGACGGTGTCGACATGGCTAGTTCGGTAAGCGAAGCGATTGCGCACTCGGGCCGGGCGGACGAAATCATGGTGATCGGCGGCGGCGAAATCTATGCGCGATTTCTGCCAGGGGCCGATCGCGTGTATCTGACGCGCGTCAATGTCGAGATTGACGGCGACACGCATTTTCCAAAACTCGGTGAGCGCGACTGGGTACTGCTCGATAGCGAGTTACATGAGAGCGACGTGCAGCATACGCACGCATTTTCATTCTTGACCTACGAACGGCGGCGGTAGCGCCGCCGTAACGCTTGACGGCGAGATTCGTGCGTCGCGCCCCCTGCGTACCGCGATGTTGCCTGCGGATCGCTCAGTACTGGCCCTCGACCTGGAAAACCCGCGGTGATTTGGTATCGAGTCGTACGGCGGTGAGCTGCCGGCCCCACACGCAGCCCGTATCCAGGCTAACGATATGCGGCAGCACAATCAGACCCAGCGCCGACCAGTGGCCGAATACGATGCGCGCGCCCGCCCACGCCGGGTTTTCGACCTCGAACCAGGGCACCAGGTTACTTCGAGCCTGCCAGGGTGAGCCGCTGTGCGTGAAATTCAGGCTGAATTTGTGCGTAATCATGCGCATACGCGTCAGACAGTTGATGATAAACCGCAGCCGTTTCGGCCCCTTGAGTTCCGACGACCACCGTAGGGGGGCGTTGCCGCGCATCTTGCGCAGCAGTGATTTCATGCCTTTGCCGCGTAACGCGGATTCCACCTCGGCGGCATGCTTCAGCGTTTTCGGAATGCTCCAGTCCGGATGCGTGCCTGCATGCACGAGCAGCGTGCCGAGATCGGCGTCGTAATGCGCGAGCGGGCGGTGCCGCAGCCAGCCAATCAAATCGCCGGCGTCGTCGGCATCGAGCAGCCTTGCCAGGGCGCTGAAGCGGTCGCCGCGCGGAATAGCGCCATTGTAAAGGCCAAGCAGATACAGGTCGTGATTGCCGAGCACGGACACGACGGAGTCGCCGAGCGAACTCACGAAACGCAGCGTCTTCAGAGATTTCGGGCCACGATTGACCAGGTCGCCGGTGAACCAGAGCTTATCCGTGCCCGGATCGAAGTCGAGCCGGTCGAGCAGGCGCCGCAGCGGATCGTAGCAGCCCTGAACGTCCCCGATCGCGTAGACCGCCACGATTGGTTGAGCGGCGTCAGTGCAGGACGCCGGGCACGGCGAGCGTAAATGGCTTTATCGGGGCGTCGAAATTGATGCCGTTATCGGTCTCCATGCGGTACAGGCCCTGCATGGCGCCGACCGGCGTCTCGATGACGGCGCCGCTCGAGTACCGGAATTGCTCTCCGGGATTCAGGTGCGGCTGCTCACCAACGACGCCGTCGCCGGTGACTTCCTGGACTTTGCCGTTCGCATCGGTGATGACCCAGTGTCGGCTAATCAAACGTGCAGGCACGTCTCCGGCATTCGAAATCGTTATCGTGTACGCGAAGACGTAGCGTGCCGATTCGGGTTGCGACTGTTCAGAGACGTAACTCGTCGCAACCTGAATGCGAATATCGAAATTCCTGTCATCCATGGACTTGAATTTTCCGCAGTACGGCAGCCGGGACCGGCGCTATTCTAACCCACCGGGCCGGCATTCGTTGCGCCGAATCCGTTCGCCAGCCGGTTCGCGAGTTTCACGAACGCCGCGATCGGTACAGCCTCCGGTCGCAATGCAGCATCTATGCCGACAGCGGTGAAGTCGTCGCGGGTCGCGAGGCCCGACAGCGCATTGCGTATCGTCTTGCGGCGCTGGCTGAATGCGGCTGCAACCAGCCTCGTCAGAACCGCCTCGTCCCTGACCGGATAACGATTTGCAGGCAGGGGTCGGAGCCGCACCACCGCCGACGTAACGCCGGGCGGTGGCGCGAAAGCGCTGCGTGGAACGTCGAACAGCGACTCGATCTCGAAGCGGCAGCCGAGCATCACGGTCAGGCGTCCATAGGCCTTGACGCCCGGCGGCGAAGCCATGCGATCGACGACCTCCTTTTGCAACATGAAATGCATGTCGGCAATCAAGTCGCGGAAATCGAGCAGGCGAAACAAGAGCGGGGTGGAAATGTTGTAGGGCAAATTGCCGACCAGCCGCAGCTCTTGCCCGAGGTTCCGATAGTCGAACGTCAGTGCATCGCTCGTATGTATTGTGAGGTTCGGAATGTGTCCAAGGTCCGCGCGCAGCCCGGCCGCGAGGTCACGATCGATTTCGACGGCGTGTACATGGTTCGCTAGTTCAGCAAGCGGCTTCGTGATTGCGCCGGTGCCCGGCCCGATCTCGACGATGGTGTCGGTGTCCTGAGGAGCAACGGCATCGAGGATCGCATCGATAACCGCCGGGTCGCGAAGGAAATGCTGCCCGAATCGCTTGCGCGGTCGATGCGGAGTCATTCCGTTTCCGCCAGTTCCCGCGCCAGCCGCACGGCGGCAAGGAGACTGCCCGTCTCCGCCGTTCCCGTTCCCGCGATATCGAACGCCGTTCCGTGATCCACTGACGTGCGCACGATCGGCAGCCCCAGGGTAACGTTGACGGCATGCCCGAAACCGGCGAACTTGAGAACGGGCAGTCCCTGATCGTGAAACATTGCCAGCACGGCATCCCTGTGCCCCGCTGTCGGCACGAATGCGGTATCCGCAGGCACCGGGCCGCGGACCCGGTGTCCGCGGGCCGCAAATTCTGCGACGACCGGCTCTATCACGCTGGCATCCTCGGTCCCGAGATGCCCGCCCTCGCCGGCGTGCGGATTCAGACCGCAGACGATGATTTCCGGATCCGCGATGCGAAACCGCGTCCGAAGTCCCTCGATCAGCGTGTCCAAAACGGCGTGCAGGCGCTCGCCGGTCACGGCATGGACGACCTCGCGGAGCGGTAGATGGGTGGTCACCAGAGCAACACGGAGTTCACCGGCGACGAGCAGCATCACAGGACATTCGGTATTCGTCAGTTCTGCCAGGTATTCCGTGTGCCCGGTAAATCGAATGCCGGCGTCGTTGATAACGGCTTTGTGAACCGGTGCCGTTACCAGCCCGCTGAATCGCTTACGCAGGCATTCGGCGACGGCAATGCGTAGCGTTTCGAGCACGGCGGATGCATTTGCACGATTCGGGCTTCCCGGGACTGGCGTCTCCGGATACGCGGTGCTCAGAACGAGGAGCTCGCCGTCGCCCGCGCACCGTCGACCAAGGTCCGCTGCCTCGACTTCGCGAACGCGGACGCGGATGCCGAGTCGTTCGGCCAGGGAGACGAGCCAGCTGGGGTCCGCCAGGACAACCGCATTGTCCAGCTTGCCCGAGGCGGCAAGCGCGAGGCAGAGTTCCGGACCGATCCCGGCCGGTTCACCGACGGTGACGGCCAGGGGGCGGGTAATCATGTACGCGAGCGGTGCGGTGGAATGCGCATTTTGCGCTGCCCGACGTGCGCTCTGGAGTACGCCAGCCTGGCTGCTTAAATGCGAATGTCGACAAAAGCCTCATCACGGATGCGCTGCATCCATTGCTGCGTCTCCTCTTCCATCTTGCTGTTACGTATCCGCAGATCGCAGTTGCTTTCCTTCAGGTCTTCGGTGTTGTCGTAGGTGCGCCGATCGAGTACTTCGACGATGTGCCAGCCGAACCGCGACCGAAACGGTTCCGACAGTTCGCCAATCTCGGCGTCGTTTACAATTTGTTCGAATTCCGGCACGAACGTGCCCGGACTCGTCCAACCCATGTCTCCGCCGCTGTTTGCCGATCCCGGGTCGTCGGACATGAGCTTCGCCAACTCCCCGAATTCCTCGCCGCTGCGAATTCGTTCTATTGCGTCCTCGAGCTTTTGTTTTGCGGTGTCGTCATCGATGATCTCGTTCGGCGTCACGAGGATATGGCGCACCTTGACCTGCTCGACCTCGCTACGCTCGATCGCGCTGCGCAGGTCGTTTACCTTGACGATGTGGAAACTGCTGGCGGAGCGAAACGGCTCGGACACGTCGCCTGCATCCATCGGTACGACTACGTCCGTGTACAGTGTGGGCAACTGCTCGCCCTTCATCCAGCCCAGCGCGCCGCCTTCGAGTGCCGTCTGCGCATCGGAATAACGCACCGCCATCTCGCCGAAGTCTGCGCCGTCCTGAATCCTTGCATAAATATCCCGCGCCTCGGCTTCGGCCGCGGCGATTTCGCGCGCGGTTGCCGACTCGGGAAACGAAATAAGGATATGTGACAGATTGTATTCCGAGTTGATCGCCACGTTGCCTTCGAGGTCCGCAATACATTGCTGAATTTCCCTCGGTGAAACGGAAATGCGCTGGCCGACGTCAATGCGCCGCAGCTGTTCCAGCGTAATCTCCTCACGCAGGTTGCGACGAAATTCCGCGTACTCGATGCCATCTTCCGCGAGCAGGCGAGGCATTTCCTCGAACGCGATATTGTTTGCAGTGGCAATGCGGGCGATCGAATCATTCAGCGCCTGGTCCGAAATCTGCAGCCCGATTCGCGCCGCGCGCTGCAGCTGAATTTCGTTCAGGATCAGCCGTTCGAGCACCTGATTCTGAAGCACATTCGCAGGCGGCAGCTGCAGGCCCTGCTGACCTGCCCGGCGAATGATTTCGGTCATCTGCTGGCGCAGCTGGCTTTTCAGAACGACGCCTTCATTGACGACCGCCGCGACACCGTCGAGAAACTCGCCGGTGTCGGAGAGCTCGTCGGCAACCACGGCCGGCACCGCAGCAATCGCGACGATCGCGTATAAGATTATGATTTTAAACACGTTTTTCTATTGCAGGTCTGCGGAGTAGCCAAGAATACCACGTTCCAGAAGCTTGTCGGCGGCAGTACCGACGCTCGACATGCCCTTCAGCACCAGTTGCAGACCGAGGGAGGAATCGCGAGTTCCATCGCGGGTAGAAATATGCCGCCGGCTGACGAGCCGCAGGCCCCAGCAGCAGCTCTCATATTCGAGACCGAAAAACTGCTCCAGCGCTTCGCGGTCCCGGAACGAGAAATTGTAGCGGCCTACGAAATTCCATTTGCGCGTCAGCGGCCAGGACCAGGAGACGTCACCCTGTTCCAGCGATCGGCGCCTGAAACGATAGCCGAGATTCAGAATTTTGTTGCGCGCCGGGCGATACTGCAAACGGGCCTCGGACTGCGTCGTGCCATCGCCGGTTGCGCCCCACTGATGCCCGATGTCGAAGTTCAGGTGCTCATAGAGCAAAAACCGAACTTCCGCAATGTAATCGGAAGACTCAACGGCAGGGACGGTCTCGCCGGGCAGCGAAATTCCGCGCTCGCTGAGATAACGTGTTTGTCCGACCGTTGCGCTGATCAGTTCCTTTCCGGTTGACACGTCCAATACGCGTGACGTGACGCCGATGCTTACCTGGTCCGTGTCGCCGATGCGGTCGATGCCAAGAAAGCGATTCTTCCGATACAGCTGTACGAGGTTGAGGTCAGGCGTGATCGTGTCGAACACCGGTAGCATGTCCTGATCGCGGTGCGGTATGTGAACGTACAGCACGCGGGGCTCGATGGTCTGAACGCGCCCCGGACCCGTGCCGTTCATGTGCCGTTCCAGAATCAGGCCGGCATCGATACTGCCAATCGGAACCGTTCGGGTCGGCTCCTCGGGCTGGCCTGCAAGCACGTCACTTAAGGCATAACGTGTGTGATCCAGCTCGATCGCCGGCGCAACGAACCAGCCCGGCCGGGTGATCGGCAGACTGATTTCGGGCGCGACATTCAGGCGCCACCCGGTGACGCCGACATCGCGGTCGAAGTTGACGATTTCACCGGAAACGGCGTAATGAAGCCCGAATTTGCGCTCCGGCCAGCTTCCCGTCGCATACAGTTGCGGCACGCGACGGTAGGGTTCCTCGCTCGGCAACAGGGCATCGTCAAGCGTCTGATAGTCCTGCACCATCCCGAAAAACGACATCGACGTCGTGTAGTAGTCAAAGCTGACGCTGCGATTCAGGTGCGTCGTGCTCGACAGGCTCAGGCTGCCGCCGAGATCTTCGAAGTACTTGCTATCCGATACGTCGCGCATGTTGATGCGATTGCGCCAGCCGTTCGCAAACACGGTTCTGTGTCTGAAGTTGAAAAGATGACGCGCGCGGTCTGCGACATTGTCGCTGGGCAGGTAGTCGACGTTCACCTGACCGTTCATGCGCTGCGTCAGGTAGCGAAATCGAGTCTTGAGCTGAATTCCACGATCGCTGAGCAGGCGCGGCGTCAGCAGCGCATCGTAATTCGGTGCCAGGTTCCAATAGTAAGGCACCTGGATGTCGTTACCGCTGCGTCCGGCACTGCCGATCTCCGGCGCGAGAATGCCGGATTTGCGTGCATCGCCGATCGGAAACGATAAATACGGCGTATACAAAATCGGCACCCCCTGAAACCTGAGCTTGACGCCGCGCGCGGTACCGGTCCCGGATTTCGTGTCGAGGTCGATGTCGTTGGCCTCCAGCAGCCAGTCGTTGGATCCACGGGGACAAGTCGTGTAGCTGACATCATCCAGTTCGAGCAGGCCCTGATCATTAATCTGGAGTAGCGACGCGGCGCCTCGCGCATTGTTGCGGCCCAGCGTAAACTCGGCGCCCTCGAAACGGATGCGGCCCTCATCGTACGAAAACTCGGCCGCGTCGGACGCAATCTGTGTGCCCGGGTCCAGGTAACGCACGTTTCCTTCGAGCACCATGGCCCGCTCAGCCGAGTCAAATCGAGCCGCATCTGCGCCCGCCAGCTTGTCGTCGTAACGCAGCACTACGCCCCCGGACATGGCGGCGTACGGACGCAGTCCGAACTGTGCTTCGACCCGACCGGTTTCCAGCTCGAGCGAGCCCTCGCTGACCGGCGGCGAGGGTGGCGGAGACCAGGTGTCGATGATTTGCATCGAATTTCGGCACGCGGCCGGTTCTGCGCCGTACGCCGAGGACAGTGCCAGCAAGGCACTGACGAGAATAGAATATTTTGAAGACACGTACTTGTTCGAGTGCTGGTCGCGCGCCTCGGCTGACGGTTTTATCAGCGATTGGTATTTGTTACCTTCGCACAGATTTCAAGGTGCTTCAACGCGTTACGGAGATAACGTATCTCGATCCTAAAGCCACGATCCGACGCCAGATTCGCCGCGCTTTGCCGCTGGCTCGACGGCATCGAGGGCATTGCGGGGACAGAGCCCGTCCCGGCATCCGGGGATGCGAGCTTTCGGCGCTATTTTCGCCTCGATACCGGCGCGACGACCTTCATTGCGATGGACGCGCCGCCCGATCGGGAGGACTGCCGGCCGTTCATTGCCGTGGCGGAATACCTGCACTCGATGGGCCTCAATGTGCCCCGCGTGCTCGAGACCAACATCGACGAGGGCTTCCTGCTCCTGTCGGACCTGGGTACGGAATCCTACCTCGCGCGGCTGTCGGCAGACCCTGCCGCCGCGACGCGTCTGTACACGGATGCGCTCGATGCCCTTGCGATCATGCAGCAAAAGGGCCGGGAACATCAGGCGAAACTGCCGCCGTATGACGAGCGCTTGCTGCGCTTCGAGCTGTCACTGTTTCACGACTGGCTTTGCGAAAAGCACCTCGGCATCGCTTTTACGAAGGCTGACGAATTTGCCTGGCAGGAGATTTGCGATCAGCTCGTTAATCGCGCGCTCGCGCAGCCCAAAGTGTTCGTGCACCGCGATTACCACTCGCGCAACCTGATGGTAACGTCAACCAATAATCCCGGCATTCTGGATTTTCAGGATGCCGTCGCGGGACCCGTGACCTACGACCTGGTGTCGCTCCTCAAGGATTGCTACATCCGCTGGCCGCGGCAGCGCATTCGCGACTGGGCAGAAGACTATTACGAACGTTTGGACGAGTCACTGAAACGGCAGCTCGAACTGCCGACATTCCTGTCCGATTTCGAGCTGATGGGTGTGCAGCGGCATCTCAAGGCTGCCGGCATTTTCGCGCGCCTGAAGCATCGTGACGGTAAACCGAATTTCCTGGCCGATGTACCGCGGACGCTGCGCTACATTTCGGGCCTCGAATCGTCCCACGACAGCCTCGGGTTTCTCGTCGGGCTGATCGAGGAGCGCATCGTGCCGGGTCTTAAGGCACCGCGATGATTGCCATGATCCTGGCCGCGGGACGCGGCGAGCGACTGCGGCCGATTACCGACGCAACGCCGAAGGCTCTGGTCGAAGTGCAGGGAATATCGCTCCTCGAGCGACATCTGCATGCGATACGGGCGGCCGGAATCAGCCGCGTCGTCATCAATCTGGGCTGGCTCGGCCAGCAAATCGTCGACCGCGTAGGATCCGGCGCCCGCTTCGGTCTCGACGTAATCTACAGCCCGGAAGGCGACGATGTCCTCGAGACGGGGGGCGGCATCGTGCGAGCATTGCCCGTGCTCGGCCCGGCACCATTCATGGTCGTAAACGCCGATGTGTACACCGACATGCCGCTACCGCCGGGGACGCTTGCAGATTCCGACGAGGGCCATCTCGTGCTCGTCCCAACGCCCGATTTCAAGGCTCATGGCGATTTCGATCTCCGCCACGGCAGGATCCGAAACGTGGCCGCACCGCAGTTCACGTTCAGTGGAATTGGCATCTACCGACCGACCTTGTTCGCCGGGTGCAAACCCGGTCGTTTCGCGCTGGCGCCGTTGCTGCGGGCAGCAGCGGATGCCGATCGCCTGTCCGGCAGCATTCATCGCGGCGTGTGGAGTGACGTGGGGACGGAGGAGCGGCTGGCTCAGCTCGATCGGGCCTCGTCCTGATCCATTATCGCTTTTACTGAAGCGGGCAGCTCGGCCCCGGCGACGACGATTGTCGCCTCGCCCCTGGCCAGCCGGTCCAGGAAATGCGGGAGGAGCCGATCGGCGACCTCGTCAAGGTCGTGGTGCTCTCCCAGGTTTGCGAAATCGGTCACCTCGAGATTGCTGAAGCCGCACGGGTTAATGCGGGAAAACGGTTCCAGGTCCATGCGCACATTGACAGCCATACCGTGATAGCTGGCGCCACGGCGTATGCGCAGGCCGACGCTGGCGAGCTTCGCGCCGGCAACGTATACACCGGGCGCATCGGCGCGGCTGGCGGCCTCGATGCCGAAATCGCGGGCGAGTTCGACCACGCATTGCTCCAATGCCGTGACGAGGTCGCGAACGCCTAGCCGGGCGCGATCTATGTCGATCAGCGGATACATCATGAGCTGTCCCGGTCCGTGATACGTGACCTGTCCACCGCGGTCTATCTGCACGACGGGAATGTCTCCGGGGGCCAGCAGATGTTCCCGGCCGGCATTCAGCCCCAGCGTGAACACGGGCGGATGCTCTGTAAACCAGATCTCGTCCGGCGTTTCCGGATCACGCGTGTCGGTGAAGTGCTGCATTGCCCGCCAGAGCGGCACGTAATCCTGGCGCCCGAAACCGCGGACCACGATTTTGCGGATATGATCGGCCATTGTATCCGCTACAGCACCATGAGCACGTCCGCGTGTGACGTAACGTCGCGGTAGATGGCATCGAGCTGGCGCCGACTCTGTGCCGACACCGTGACCGTAATCGAGACGAACCGACCGTTTCTGCTCGGGGCGCTGCGGACGTCGTGTTCGGCAATCGGCCCGGTGTGTCTCTCGATCAGAGACCGAATGGTGGCGGCAAATTCCGGCGTGGCGCGGCCCATTGCCTTGATCGGAAAGGCACAGGGAAATTCGAATACGGTCTCGTCAGCCATTCAGCGCTCGTCGTTCGGTGCTATTCGAATATGAGGCGCACACCGTCGCGAGCACGTTGCCACAGCGAGCCGGTCGGATTGTCGGCCAGGGCCAGCAGCGGGGCCGTCACGACGCTTGCGCCGTCCAGCCCGACAGTGAGTTCGGCGATCGGCTGACCCTCAGCGACGGGTGCTACTAGCACGGACGGCAGATTCAGCACGGATTCGAGACGGTCGTAGCTGCCGCGCGGCACGGTGACGTATAGGTCGTCATGTACGCCAAGTCGAGTGTACTCGTGGGCGGATTTCCATACGCGAGTGGTGGCGATTTCGTCACCGGCTTTGAACAGGAGCCGCGTCTCGAAAAAGCGGAACGCATAATTCAAAAGCGCCTGACTGCCGTCGATTCTTGCCTTGGCGCTCGACGTTCCGAGCACCACAGCGATTACGCGCATTCCGTCGCGGCTGGCGGAGGATACGAGGCAATAGCCCGCATCGTCCGTGTGCCCTGTTTTCATGCCGTCAACCGAGGAGTCGCGCCAAAGCAGACTGTTGCGATTCGGCTGCTTAATGTTGTTGTGGTCAAATTCCTTGACGGAGTACCAGGCGTAGTAATCCGGAAATTCAAGAATGATCGCCCGTGCAACCGCTGCCAGGTCACGCGCGGTCGAATAGTGGTCGTCGTGCGGGAGTCCCGTCGCATTCGTGAAGTGGCTGGACGCCATCGCGAGGGATTGCGCGTACTGGTTCATTACCTCGGCGAAAACGGACTCCGACCCGGCAACGAATTCCGCAAGTGCGACGCTTGCATCGTTGCCCGACTGTACAATCATGCCGAGGAGCAGGTCCCTGACGGAGACGCGCTTGCCGACCTCGATAAACATTCTCGAACCCGGCGTGCGCCAGGCATTCTCGCTGACGGTGACCTCGTCGTCGAGTGATATCTGCTTTTCGGCGAGCGCTTTGAAGACGACGTATGCGGTCATGAGTTTCGTCAGGCTGGCGGGCGCCAGGCGCTGATCCGGGTTCAGCGACGCAAGTTGCTGGCCGGTCGTGCCGTCGACGACGAAAAAGCTTTTTGCTCCGATGACGGGCGGTGCGGGTACTGGACCCGTTTTTGCGATAGCGAGCGATGCAGCGAACAGGAGCGCGATCAGCACGACGATTCGAGCTTGCATTGAGAATCCTGGGGGATACAACCGAGACCAGGATATTGTAACGGCTGTGTCGAAAATCGGTAGGCGTGGCTTGGTGATATGATGGTGTAAGCCGGCAGCCGGTCCGGCATGCCGTATCCGGCTGTCGGAGAGCCGCTAGTCGGTGACCAGATACGGCGCCCCGATACCGAGGCTCTCGAGCTCCTGGACGAGCTCGTCATACTGAACGACGTTCGTGATCGGCCCCACGCGCACGCGGTACAGCGTGCGATTCTGGTTCAGCTCTTCGTAAATCAGCGCATTATGGATTCCGCGCGCACGCAGCAGCCCGAACTGGCGTTCTGCATTGCCGCGATCGCTGAATGCACCTGTCTGGGCGTACACCGTGTGCTGGTCGGCGGCATCGTCGCTCGCCACATCCGCTACTGTACTGGTCGGCCCGAGGTTGGGAACCGGCGCTGCACCAGCGACCGGTGCCTCGCGCAGTTCGCGCGTCGGCCTGTCCCCTGCCGGCGGCCCGAAACTGATCGCTTCCACCTCGACCATGCTGGTCCCGTCACGCACCATTCCGAGCTTGCGCGCCGCCGAGTACGACAGGTCAATGATTCGGTTTGCGACAAACGGCCCGCGATCATTAACGCGAACGACGACGGTCCTGTCGTTACGCAGGTTGCGAACTCGGACGTAAGTCGGCAAGGGCAACGACTTGTGCGCCGCCGTCATTGCGTACATGTCGTAGGGCTCACGGCTGGCGGTCAATCGGCCGTGAAATTTACGCCCGTACCATGAAGCGACACCGCGCTCGCGATAGCCTTCGCTGCTGCCCAACACCGTGTAGCGTTTGCCAAAGACCTCGTACACTGGACCGTTGCCGTAACGGCTTTTCGGCTCGGGCCGCGGCACCGCATCATCCGGAAGTTCCAGCTGCGCGTCGCCCCCGGACGGCGCCCCGTCATTGATGCGCGGAGATCCGCAGCCGGCAGCGATGGTGAGCGTGGCAAGCGTCATAAGCGCCGCCGGAAAGCGCCTATCCATCCCGGACCTCCAACGCAATTTTCCGACCGAGCTGGTGCACCGCCAGCGCATACATGACGCTGCGGTTATAACGCGTAATTACGAAAAAATTATGAAACCCGACCCAGTGCTCAGCGCCGTTCGCAGTTTCGAGGGTCAATAGCTGGCCTGCACTGGTGGGTGGCATGTCGGTCGCGAACATCACGCCCTGGGTGCTCAGTGAAGCAACGGTCTCGCGGGGTTCTAGCGAATTGTCCGGCGCCGATCCGCGCCAGCGCTGGCCCAGGGACGCCGGCACCACGATATCTTCACCGGTCCTCCAGTCATGCTCGATGAAATAGTTGGCAATACTTGCCGCGACGTCGGTCCAGTCATTCCAGATGTCCCGCTTGCCGTCGCCGGTACCGTCGACCGCGAACGCGCGGTAGCTCGACGGCATGAACTGCGGTCTGCCCATCGCGCCTGCATACGAGCCGACGGCGTCGGAGGCCGTCATTTTTTCCTCGCGCACGAGAAGCAGAAACTGCTCGAGTTCGCGTCGGAAGAACGCCGCACGCGGCGGATAATCGAACGCGAGCGTGGCGAGTGCATCAACGACACGATGTCCGCCGGTGATACGACCGAAATAGGTCTCCACGCCGATCACGCCGACGAGAATTTCGACCGGCACACCTGTCGATTCGGAGATATTGTCGAGTATGTCTGAGTATTGGCGCCAGAACTCGGCGCCCGCCTCGATCCGCTCTTCCGTCAGGAAAATCTTCCGGTATTCGCCCCACGTGAGAGTACGTTCGGCAGGCTTGCTGATCAGGTCGATAATCGACTGCTTGATTTCGGCGTCTGCAAGGATGCATTCGAGCTGGCCGCGCTCATAGCTGTACGACTCGACCATCTCGTCGATGAATGCGGCGACATCGGGACGCTCGACATCGACGGCGCTAGCCGTCGATACGCAGACGAGCAGAACGCATGCGCCAGAGATATGCGTCAGTCTCATCAATGAGGCAGTAGTTTGCGGTGCGAGTGTATCGCCATCAGAATACCGAATCCCGCCATCAACGTCACCATCGACGTGCCGCCGAAGCTGACGAGTGGCAGGGGAATGCCGACGACCGGGACGAGGCCGGTCACCATGGCGGTATTCACGAAAACGTATACGAAAAATGTGAGACTGATCGAGCCGGCCAAAAGCCGCGAGTAGGTGTCGTGGGCCTGAATTGCGATGTACAGACCGCGACCGATAACGAACGTGTACAGGCCGATCAGCGCGAGTACGCCGAGGAGCCCGAGTTCCTCTCCCATGACCGCAAATATGAAATCGGTGTCACGCTCCGGCAGAAATTCCAGATGCGCCTGCGAGCCGTTCGTCCAGCCTTTGCCGAACAGACCGCCCGAACCGATGGCAATCTTCGACTGAATGATGTTGTACCCGGCACCGAGGGGGTCTGCCTCCGGGTTGAGGAGCGTCAGCACGCGCTGTTTCTGATAGTCCTGCATAAAATGCCATAGCAGCGCCGCGCCCGGTATGGCGAGGACGAACAGCATCAGCAGCAGCCTGAGTGGCAGGCCGGCAAGTACGATGACGATCAGCCCGGACGCGGCGATGAGCAGCGCAGTACCGAGGTCCGGCTGCCTGGCGATCAGTATCGTCGGGACGACGATCAGGAGCAGCAGCGCAAACACCTGCCGCAGGCGCGGCGGCACAGGACGCTCGTGCAGATACCACGCCGCCATCATCGGCACTGCGAGCTTCATGATCTCGGACGGCTGAAATCGGATGCCGAGATCCAGCCAGCGGCGCGCACCCTGGCCC
>JBFHXQ010000027.1:0-14499 GCA_041598895.1 Woeseiaceae bacterium
CGATGTGTTGGGCATCGATCAAGCTGACATTCTCGGCATTGATCAAGCCGATGTGTTGGGCATCGATCAAGCTGACATTCTCGGCATTGATCAAGCCGATGTGTTGGGCATCGATCAAGCCGATGTGTTGGGCATCGATCAAGCCGATGTGTTGGGCATCGATCAGGCCGATGTGCTTGGTATCGACCAAGCCGATATCCTCGGCATCGATCAAGCCGATTCATTGGGTATCGACCAGGCGGATGTGCTCGGGATTGATCAAGCCGATGCATTGGGCATCGACCAGGCGGATGTACTTGGGATTGACCAGGCTGACATCCTAGGCATCGACCAAGCCGATGTGTTGGGCATCGATCAGGCGGATGTGCTCGGGATCGACCAGGCCGACATCCTCGGCATCGATCAGGCGGATGTGCTCGGGATTGATCAAGCCGATGTATTGGGCATCGATCAGGCGGATGTGCTCGGGATTGATCAAGCCGATGTATTGGGCATCGATCAGGCGGACGTGCTCGGGATTGATCAAGCCGATGTATTGGGCATTGACCAGGCGGACGTGCTTGGAATTGATCAAGCCGATGTGCTGGGCATCGATCAGGCGGACGTGCTCGGGATTGACCAAGCCGATGTGTTGGGCATCGATCAGGCGGATGTCGTACTGATGGGGCAGATAGATTCGTTGGATGTTGGCACGATGTCATTCGAATCCATGGGCCAAACCGTTTCCGTCTCGGCCGAGACGCTGCAGAGTATTTCCGTAGGCGACTATGTAATGGTCACAGGTACGGTTGCAGGGCCGGGCTGGCTGTATGCCGACGCCGTAAGCGTCTCTCCCAAATCGTATGTACCTGGTGCTACGGAGGTCTACGTGGTGGGCATTCCGTCAGCCGTCGACTTCGCAACAGGTCGTGTGGAGCTTGGTGGATTGACGATTGATTACACGTCGAGCTTGTCAGGCGGGCACATCGCTGGCGGCCAGTTCTGGTCGTTCCGTGGCGTGCAGCCTGCGCGTAGCGGCATCATGTTGTCCGGCGATACGAAGGTTCGCTAATCGCAGGTATCTGAGATTTGAAAGGGCGGCTCTGATAGCGCTCATCGGAGTACAGAACACGGACGTTCGTCCTTTCAGTTCAAAGGAAGAGGCCACCCATCGGGTGGCCTTTTCTTTCGCCCAAAAAAAAGTCGGCGTCCCTGCCGACTTAGTTCTCGTATCAACCTATAAAGGAGATGCGAGGGTTGGAGGAGCCGCCCCCGAGCGATTAGGGACGACTCGCAGCAAATGTTAGAGATGTTGCACAGGTGGTGATGTGACGATGGTCACAAATAATTCGCCCGCAAAAAAAACAGGGCGCTCGTAGCGCCCTGAAAAACATGAGTTTTTTGGATTACGTAAAGTCGTTTTCTAGTCGCTGTCGAGTTCCCGAAGCTGCTCGAGGTACTGCTGAAGCTTGCGTTGCTCGACGCGCTGCTTGATGACGTCGCGGACCGACTCGAGCGTCGGCGGCTCCGCGTCGCGGGAGTCTTCCCGCAATATCACGTGCCACCCGAACTGAGTCTGGACGGGCGCTTTCGTGTAAGTGCCATCCTTCAGCCCTGCGACCGCATCCGAGAACGGCTTCACCATCTGATTCGAAGAAAACCATCCGAGGTCACCACCGTTCGGGCCCGACGGGCCGGTTGACTCTGCTTTGGCAAGCTCTTCGAAATTGGCGCCCTCGTCGAGTTTCCGTATCAGGTCATTTGCCGTGCCCTGGGACTCAACAAGAATATGGCGTGCCTTGTACTGTTGTTCCGGCGCCATCTCGATTTGCGAGACGTACTCGGCCTGAATATCTTCGTCCGTGGCCTGATTCCGCTGCAGGAAATCATTTGCGGCCACCTGCGCCAGCAGCCCACGTCGCTGCAATTCGAGCTGAGCCTTGACGCGCGGCGTGTCCATCAGCTCCTGCGCACGTGACTGCGTCGTCAGCAGGTAGATGTCACGTAGCTCATCCAGGGCCTGCTGACGCTCTGTCGGCGATGCCTGAGCGGCGGGCCGCTGGGTTCGTGTTTCGACGTAGATGTCGACAACGGCGCTATCGACATCGACGCCATTGACCGTCATCTCTGTTTCCGCGATCGCGCCGGATGCGGCGAGCGACCCGGCAAGTGCAACAAGGGCACCCGCACGGCGGAGCCGTGTGCGCTGCTTCATAGTCAGATTCCTCAAGCGAAAGTTGCGCAATGATACCGCGTGTCAGCCCTGTTCAGGAGCCTCGGCAACGATTCTGAGTGCATGGATTTCGGACTCCATCATTTCTCCGAGCGCAGCGTAGACTAGCCTGTGACGCTCGAGCCGCGACTTTCCGGAGAACTCGGCGGCGACGATACGAACATCAAAGTGCCCTTTGCCGTCCTGGGCGCCGACATGTCCGGCATGCAGATGGCTTTGATCCTTCACCAGGATCTCATGCGGCGAAAATGCTTCAGTCAGCAGACGCTCGATCCGTCGAACTCGGTCTGCCGTCACGGCAGCACCTTCTTGAATGGCTTCACGGTGACGTGCTCGTAGACGCCGGCCGCGACGTATGGATCGGCATCGGCCCATGCTTGTGCATCGGCTAAGCTGTCGAACTCTGCGACGACCAGACTGCCGGTGAATCCCGCCTCGCCCGGTTCTTCGCCGTCTACGGCCGGATGCGGACCGGCCAGCAGCAATCGGCCTTCATTGACGAGCGCCTGCAGGCGGGTCAGGTGTTCGCTGCGTGCGCTCGCACGCGCCGCGCGGCTGTCGTCTATGTCTCGGCTGATGATCGCGTACCACATGCTCAGGACGATCCGTCACCGCTGTCTTGTGAGAGCTCCAGCTTCGAGAGAATCCAGAAGCTCTGAGCGACCATGAATACAACCGTTATCCCCAGCAACCCGAATACCTTGAATTTGACCCAGAACTCCTCCGGAAAGGTATAGGCGACGTAGATGTTCAACAGCCCCATCAGGACAAAAAACACGACCCAAACGAAATTCAGGCGAGTCCACTGCAATGCCGTTAGCTGCTCCGTCGGAAGGTCATCCGTCATTTCGAACGCGCGGCGAATCAGAGGTCGTTGGCCGATCCAGGTGCTGACGAGGAAGGCGGCCGCGACAGCCCAGTAGAACGCCGTCGGTTTCCAGTACAGGAACGTCGGATTCCTGAAATAGAACGTCGCCGCGCCGGCGAACAGCAGGAATACGGTCGACCACAGGTACATCTTGTCGACCTTGCGGGTCGCCAGGTACTTGATGCCGAGTCCGATCGGCATCGCGACCATCAGCACGGCGAGCGCCGCATAGATGCCTTTGTAGAAGTACGCGCCGAGAAACAGGATCAGCGGTAAAAACTCGAATACGACCTGCATAGTCCGTTGGCCGGTTACAGCGGGGTCCGCGATGATAGCCCGATCCCGGACGCTACGGCTACGGACGGGCAGGTCTTGCGTCACGCCCACGCTGCCCTACAATCCGCGCGTGGCTCGACTCATCCAGATTCATCCAACCCATCCGCAGCCGAGGCTGGTGGCTGCCGCGGTGCAGGCCATCCGCAACGGTGCGCTGATCGCCTACCCGACGGATTCCAGCTATGCCCTCGGCTGTCACATCGGCGACAAGCGCGCCATGGACCGCATCCGCAGAATCCGCCGTGCGGACAAGGACCACAATTTCACACTGGTCTGCAGCGACCTGTCCGAAATCAGCCTGTACGCGCGGGTCGACAACTGGGCCTACCGGCTGCTGAAGTCGATGACGCCGGGCCCGTATACCTTCATTTTGCCCGCCACGCGCGAAGTGCCGAAGCGGCTGCAGAATCCCAAGCGCCGCACGATCGGCCTGCGGGTACCGGATCACCCGGTGGTGCAGGCGATGCTCGAGAGCCTCGGCGAGCCGATCATGAGCTCGACGCTGACGCTGCCAGGGGACGATCGGCCCATGACAGACGCCCACGAGATCGACGCCCGCATCGGGCACGAGGTTGACGTCATCGTGGATGCCGGACCGACGGGCATCGAGCCGACCACGGTCATCGATCTGTCGCACGGCGGCATCGAGGTGCTGCGCGCGGGCCGAGGCGACATCAGCGCCCTGGAGTAGCCGCCGCGGGCCGTCGAATTACGCTAGCAGCCTGTTGAAGCAGTAGTCGGAGGCTCAGTTTCATGCACAGAACGGCGCCGGCTGTATTAAGCGCTTCGCATTAGTTCTCACGCCCTGCGCGGCAGGGCGCGCCGCGCTAGAGCCCTTCTCTGAGAGCGCTGAGCCCCTAACTACTTTTTCAGCAGGCTGCTAGAATGTGGCCAAGCTTCGCGGATGCCCTAATGAAACCTGACCTCAAGGTACTGACGCCGAAAGACGCTCCGTCGCCGGCGCAGGACGACGAACAGCGTCCGGCGCAGCGAGAAATGCCGTTTGCCATCGTCGATGGCGAGCCGGTCACGACGCTGCCTCAGGATCTCTACATTCCGCCGTATGCGCTGCAGGTGTTCCTCGAGGCATTCGAAGGGCCGCTCGATCTCCTGCTCTACCTCATCCGGCGTCAGAACATCGACATTCTCGATATCCCGATCGCCGAGATAACGCACCAGTACGTGCAGTACATCGAGGTCATGCGGGAGCTGCAGCTGGAGCTGGCGGGCGAATACCTGCTCATGGCGGCGATGCTTGCGGAGATCAAGTCACGCATGCTACTGCCGCGCCCCGAGGCCGATGACGAGGAGGAAGAGGATCCTCGCGCCGAGCTCGTGCGGCGGCTGCAGGAGTACGAACGTTTCAAAAAGGCGGCGGAGGATATCGCCGAATTGCCGCGTCTCGAGCGGGACATCTTCCCGGCACAGGCCGATTCGCCGGAACGCAAGGTCGTGACGAAGCTACCCGACGTCACGATGAAGGAGCTGCTCATTGCGTTTCACGACGTGCTGAAGCGCGCCGAGATGTTTTCGAATCTGCATGTGCAGCGCGAGCCGCTGTCTGTTCGGCAGCGCATGTCGGAGATTCTGTCCCGGGTCAAAGCGAGTTCGTTCACCGACTTCGTCGACCTGTTCGATCCCGAGGAGGGCAAGATGGGCGTTGCTGTCACGTTCATCGCGCTGCTCGAGCTGCTCAAGGAAGCGGTGGTCGAGGTCGTGCAGTCGTCGGAGTTCGCGCCGCTGCACGTGCGCGCTGCCTCTTCGGTGCGACTGGTTCCGGACCAGGACGCCGAATCAGAAGCCTCCTGAGAAAGCCAGTTACGCCATGGAACAGATCGAGATTCAGCATTTTGTCGAGGCGGCGCTGCTCGCTGCAGGCCGCCCATTGAGCATCGACCAGTTGAAGGGCTTGTTCGACGGCCGTTCGGCGCCCGAGAAAGCGGAGATTCGTGCGGCGATCCAAGCGCTCAACGAAAGCTACGCGGACCGAGGTTTCATGATCGCCGAAGTCGCATCCGGCTATCGCATCCAGATCAAGGCCGCCATGGCGGAGCGCCTGCACAAGCTGTGGGAAGAGCGGCCGCCTCGCTATTCGCGCGCGCTGTTCGAGACGCTGGCCCTGGTCGCGTATCGGCAGCCGATCACGCGCGGCGAGATCGAGGAGATTCGCGGCGTGTCGGTCAGCAGTAATATCGTGCGCACGCTAATGGAGCGGGACTGGATCCGGGTCGTGGGACATCGGGATGTACCCGGACGGCCGGCCATGTTCGGAACGACCAAGGCGTTTCTCGACTATTTCGGGCTGAAGAAGCTCGAGGAGCTTCCGGAGCTCGCCGACGTTTCGGACTGGGAAAGCCTGCGCGTGCAGCTAAACCTGCCGGACGTCGAAGCAGACGAGTTCGAGCCGCCACCTGAACTTGCCGAAGTCATGGAGATGCCGCTGCCAGGCGACGGCGACGGGGCGGAGCCGACGCCGCAGGCAGACGCCGCGGCCGAGACGGACGCTGCCGATGCCCCGGCCGGCGACGAGTTCGAGGAGCTGGTCGTCTCGGAGTGGCCGGATCCCGCGGAGTCCGGTCGCAGCTGAGCCGGGTGCCGGAGCGCATTCAGAAGGTCCTGGCCGCTGCCGGTCACGGTTCGCGGCGTCAGATCGAGCGCTGGATCCGTGAGGGCCGCCTCAACGTCAATGGGCGAGCCGCAGAGCTCGGCGAGCCGATCAGCGGCGAGGAAAAGATCACGCTTGACGGTCGCCGCCTTCGGCTGCGCCGCGGAACGTCTGCGCATCGACACCTGCTCTACCACAAGCCCGCGGGCGAGGTTTCTACCCGGCGTGACCCCGAGGGTCGGCCGACCGTGTTCGACACGCTGCCGAAGCTCTCCGACGGCCGCTGGATCGCCGTGGGACGGCTCGACATCGGCACGACCGGCCTGCTGCTATTTACGACCGATGGCGAGCTTGCCAACGCCCTGATGCATCCGTCGAGCGGGATCGAGCGCGGTTACGCGGTGCGGGTGCACGGGAGCCCTGAAAAATCGGATCTCGAGGCGCTTCAAAGCGGCATCGACCTGGAGGACGGTCCGGCGCGATTCGAGTCGATTCGCCCAGGCGGCGGTAGCGGCGCCAATCGCTGGTTCGACGTGACGCTGACCGAGGGGCGCAATCGGGAGGTCCGTCGGCTATGGGAGGCCAGAGGCTTCGAGGTCAGTCGCCTGATACGTACGCGCTATGGCCCGATCGAGCTGACGCGCGACCTGCGGCGCGGGCGCCTTCGCGATCTCACCGCGGGCGAGGTGCGCGCACTGTACGCTGCGACGCGCCTGAAGGCGCCAAATTAATAATTATAAATCAGTTATTTATATTTATTACTTCGCGTGATTACTCACTGTGCATCCAGGCTCTTCCCGGTAATGCCGCGGCTGTCCGGACCGAGCAGATACACGTAGCTGGCGAGAATGTCTTCGGGTCGTGTTAGCGCGTCCCGATCCTCTGCCGGGTACGCGGCCAGTCGCATATTGGTGCGCGTAGCGCCGGGATTGATGCAGTTCACCCGCAGATTGGAATGTCGGTGCTCATCGGCCAGCACCTGGGACAGACCTTCTGTCGCGAATTTGGACACCGCGTATGCGCCCCAGTAGGCACGGCCCTGGCGCCCGACGCCGCTGCTGGTGAAGATGACGGACGGGTCGGACGATTGCTTCAGCAGGGGCAGGCAAACCTGCGTCAGCGCGAACGCCGCCGTCACATTGACGTGCATTACCTGCTGCCACAGCACCGCATCGTATTGCTCGATCGCGAATCGCTCGCCGAGCATGCTTGCGTTGTGGACGAGTCCGTCGAGCCGCCCGTATTCATCGCCGAGACTTTTTGCAAGCGTTTGATAGGAATCGGCGTTGGCCGTGGCCAGATCCATCACCGCAATAGACGGCCGTTGCGCACCGTCGAGCGCCTCGATCGCGTCGTAGACCGATTCGAGCTTCTTGACGTTGCGGCCGTGCAGGATCACCTGCGCGCCAAGTTCGGCAGCGCGCAGTGCGAGCGCTTTGCCGATGCCGTCCGAGGCGCCCGTGATCAGGATGATGCGCTCGGCGAGCACGTCGTCGGCGTACTTGTAGCGGCGGTGGTCCATGGTTACTACTGCAGGGTCTTGTCTTTGCCGGTACTCGGCCCATCGCCGGCGTCGTCATCGTCGCCGCTGCTCTCGATCATCGTCCGTGGCACCGGGTCGAGTGTATCGAGTTTGCCGATCTCCTTTTTCTCGTGGATGCCGAGCTCGACGAATTTGCGAGCGCCGGGCAGCACGCTGCGCTCGAGGGAGCCGACGGCCTTGTTGTAGTTCTCGACGCTGCTGGCGAGCTGCCGCCCCACACGATTCATATGGCCGACGAACACGCCGAGACGTCCGTACAGCTCTTCTGCGAGCACGCGTATTTCCTTGGCATTGTCCGCCAGCGCCAGCTGCCGCCAGCCGTAGGCGACGGCCTTGAGGAGGGCGACGAAGCTGGTCGGCGTTGCAAGAATGATCTGCTGCGACAGCGCGTATTCGATCAGATCCGGCTGTTCGTTCAGCGCGGCGCTCAGGAACTGATCGCCCGGAATGAACAGGATCACGAATTCGGGACTCTCGTCGAACTGGCCCCAGTATGCCTTCGAGGCGAGCATGCGGATGTGCGCACGCAGATTGCGCGCGTGCCGCTCCAGCCCGAGTTTGCGCGCCTCGTCGTCGCCGGCCTCGACGGCTTCCAGATAGGCGTCGAGCGGCGTCTTGACGTCGACGACCAGTTCGCGCTAGTCCGGCAACCGGACGATCATGTCGGGCCGCACGACCTGCGCGTCGCTGCTCGTGTGCACCTGCTCCTGAAAGTCGCAGTGCTCGACCATGCCGGCCAGCTCGACCAGACGGCGCAGCGTGATCTCGCCCCAGCGGCCGCGAACCTCGGGCCGCCGCAGGGCCTTGACGAGATTCTGGGTCTCGCGGTTCAGGTTCAGCTGGCTGGCCTGCATGGCCTCCAGCTGTGTTCGAATGCTGCCGTACGCTTCGCTGCGCGCCTTCTCCAGCGCGTCGATCTGTCGCTTGGAGGACTCGAGTGCTTCACGGATCGGTTTGACAAGCGCCTCGACCGCCTTCTCGCGCTCGCCGAGTTCGGCCTTCGCCTTCTCGCTGTGGGTGTTCAGGTGCTGTTCCGCGAGCCTCAAGAAGCTCTCGCTGTTGTCTTTGAGGGAGCGGCTCGACAGCTCGGAGAAGGCCTGCATCAGCTGCGCGTTGGCGGCGTTGAACGCCTGCTCGCGCTCGAGCGCCAGCGCCTCCTGAGACTTGACGCGATCTTCGAGGGCACGCCGACGGCGGCGCAGGACGAGCCAGGTCAGCAGTACGCCAAGCAGCAGGCCGAGCCCGGCCGCCGGCAGGCCGATTTCTATCCACAGCGGATTGATCGTGATCGACGTCATCAGGGCTCTAGCAGCCTGTTAAAAAAGTGGTGAGGGGCTCAGCGCTTCCCTGGCGCACCCCGCGGGTTAAATGTACCGAACTGCGCTCAGCGTTGCGCCTCTTGTAAAGGTGCCCAACCGGTACGGCGAGACGCGCCTTAATCGCAGTTCTGTGCATTTAACGGAGCCTCCAAATACTATTTCAACGGGCTGCTAGATTAACCGCTTCGAGCACGATGCGGGCCAGCTCGTCGGTCGTGGCGGCGATGCGATCCGCGCCCCAGCGCGCGGGATCGTCGTCGTCCGTGATGTAACCGTAGGCGACAGCGATCGTTCCCATGCCGGCCTTTTGGCCGGCCTCGATGTCGCGGGCCGCGTCGCCCACGTACAGCGTCTCGCGCGGCTCGATACCTGTGATCTTGCAGGCGTGCAGCATCGGTGCCGGGTCCGGCTTGCGCCGGGTCAGCGTATCGCCGCTGACCGTGCAGGCGCTGCGGTGGGCAAGCTGGAGCTTCTCCAGTAGCGGTATCGTCATGCGCTCCGGCTTGTTCGTCACGATCCCCCACGGCCGGCCGCCGCGCTCGAGCCGGTCGAGCAGCGTTTCGAGACCGTCGAATACGACCGATTCGTCGCAAACCCGGGCGGCATAACGGTCCAGGTATTCGAGGTGCAGCGGCGAATTGAATTCGACAATCAGCTCCGGAAAGCCCATCTTCAGCAGGCCGACCGCGCCGTTGGAGACGGACAGCCGTGCGCGCTCATAGTCGATGGGCTCGACGTCGTGATCGCGCTGCATGTCCTGCAGCACGGCTACCATGTCCGGCGCCGTGTCGACCAGCGTGCCGTCGAGATCGAACAGCACGGAGCGGTAACTGATATTTTTTTTAATCGCCAACAGTTCAGTCTTGACTCGGGCGGCGGTAGTACATGAGGTAGTTCACGTCGAGATTGGAGCCGAGCGAGTACTGGCGCGTGAACGGGTTGTAATGCAGGCCGATGCTCTCCTCGAATCGCAGTCCAGCCTGCCGCGCCCATTCGTCGAGCTCCGACGGACGAATGAACTTCTGATACTCGTGCGTTCCGGCGGGCAACAGCTTCAGCACGTACTCGGCGCCGACGATCGCGAATAAAAACGACTTCGGATTGCGATTGATGGTCGAAAAAAACACGTGGCCGCCGGGTTTCGCCAGCTCGAGGCACGACCGCACGACCTCGGCCGGATCCGGCACGTGCTCCAGCATCTCGAGGCAGGTGACGACGTCGAAACGGCCAGGCTCTGCCTCCGCCAGATCCTCGGCGGTGGTCTGCCGGTAGTCGACGGCCGCTCCGGATTCGGCCTGATGCAGTCGGGCCACGGCCAGCGGACCCTCCGCCATGTCGATCCCGGTGACGACGGCACCGGCGTCCGCCATCGCCTCGGTCAGAATCCCGCCGCCGCAGCCGATATCCAGCGCATGCTTGCCGTCGAGATCGACGTGGCCGCGAATCCAGCCGAGACGCAGCGGATTGATCTCGTGCAGCGGGCGGAAATCTCCGTCCGGATCCCACCAGCGCGACGCGAGCGCATTGAATTTCGCGACCTCGGCATCGTCGACGTTAACTGTCAGTCGTTCGGTCATATCCCGTTCCTTCGGCGCAGTATACGCCGCCGCACCCGGCCAGCGCAGAGCCCCACGATGGCGGGGAAATGGGGTCGATTTCGGCGCCGTCAATCGGCCATTTGGCGGCCCGGGATCGGGGCCGTCAATGCGCGACTTTCGAGGCTATTTTCGGGCGCGTCGCGGGTGCCGCTATGGTATGATTGCAAGCCAGTTTAGGGTCTTTTGGGGCCGCTCTTTTTGTCCTTTTTTTTGGTTTATTTTCAGGGGCTTATAGAGAGCCTGCCGATCCCGATCTGAATCCGGTTTTGTAATTGCAGGGCGCCGGCATACCGCCCGGTGCCGCGCTCGAATTGTGGCTGAATTTCGCGCTGGAGATTGCAGGTAACGATGGCTGAGGTTGCACAGGAATTGCTGTCCGTCACGCTCGAGGAGGAGATGCGGCAGTCGTATCTCGACTACGCGATGAGCGTGATCGTCGGTCGCGCGCTGCCGGACGTCCGCGACGGCCTGAAGCCCGTGCATCGCCGTGTTCTGTACGCTATGCGCGAGCTCGGTAACGATTTCAACAAGCCCTACAAGAAGTCGGCGCGCGTGGTCGGCGACGTCATCGGTAAGTACCACCCGCACGGCGATTCGGCCGTCTACGACACGATCGTGCGAATGGCCCAGCCGTTCTCGATGCGCTACATGCTCGTCGACGGTCAGGGCAATTTCGGCTCGGTCGACGGCGATGCGCCGGCGGCGATGCGCTACACGGAAGTGCGCATGGCGAAGATCGCGCACGAGCTGCTCGCCGACATCGACAAGGAGACGGTCGATTTCGTCGAGAACTACGACGGCTCCGAGCGTGAGCCCTCGGTCATGCCGACCCGTGTGCCGAATCTGCTGGTCAACGGGTCGTCCGGGATCGCGGTTGGCATGGCGACGAACATCCCGCCGCACAACCTGAATGAAGTGATCAACGCCAGCCTCGCGCTGATCGAGGATCCGACGATCGACGTGCCCGGGCTGATGGAGCATCTGCCGGGCCCGGATTTCCCGACCGCGGGCATCATCAACGGCGCGCAGGGGATCTATTCCGCGTACCGCACGGGCCGCGGGCGGGTGTACATCCGGGCCAAGGTCGAAATCGAGGCGATGGACAGCAAGGGCCGCGAGCGCATCGTGGTCACAGAGCTGCCGTACCAGGTAAACAAGGCGCGCCTCATCGAAAAGATCGCGGATCTGGTCCGCGAAAAGCGGCTGGAGGGCATCAGCGAGCTGCGCGACGAGTCCGACAAAGACGGCATGCGGGTTGTGATCGAGCTCAAGCGCGGCGAAATCAGCGACGTCATTCTGAACAACCTCTACAAGCAGACGCCGCTGCAGAGCGTGTTCGGCATCAACATGGTCGCGCTGCACGACGGGCAGCCGAAGCTCATGAACCTGAAGCAGGTGCTCGAGGCGTTTCTCGCGCACCGTCGGGAAGTCGTCACGCGGCGGACCATCTACGAACTCCGGAAGGCCCGCGACCGCGCGCACGTCCTCGAGGGACAGACCGTCGCGCTTGCCAACATCGACGCCGTCATCGAGCTGATCAAAAAGTCGCCGTCGCCGGCAGACGCAAAGGCGGCGCTGATCGCCAATCCGTGGGCGCCCGGGGCCGTCACCGACATGCTGGCGCGTGCCGGCGAGACCGACACGCGGCCCGACGGCCTCGAAGACGGGTACGGGCTCGTCGACGGGCAGTACCGGCTGTCGCCGGTCCAGGCGCAGTCGATTCTCGACCTTCGCCTGCACAAGCTGACCGGGCTGGAACAGGAAAAGATAGTTAATGAATACAAAGATATATTAGATAAAATTCAGGTTTTTTCTAATATTCTTGCTGACCCGGACATGCTCATCCACGTGATTCGCGAGGAGCTCGTCGAGCTGCGCGATGCGTTTGGCGACGAGCGCCGCACGGAGATCGTGCAGGACCATTCCGACCTCAGCGTCGAGGATCTGATCCCCGAGGAGGACGTGGTCGTGACGCTGTCGCACGGTGGCTACGTCAAGGCGCAGCCCATCGGTGACTATCAGGCGCAGCGGCGCGGCGGCCGCGGTCGCTCGGCGGCCAAGGTCAAGGACGAGGATTTCATCGACAAGCTGTTCGTCGCGAACACGCACGACACGATCCTGTGCTTCTCGAGCCGCGGCAAGCTCTACTGGCTCAAGGTCTACCAGGTGCCGCAGGCGAGCCATAGTGCGCGCGGCAAGCCGATCGTCAACCTGCTGCCGCTCGAGCCGGAGGAACGAATCAGCACGGTTCTGCCGATCCGCGAATTCGATGCCGACAGCTTCGTTTTCATGGCGACGTCCGGCGGCACGGTCAAGAAGACGCCGCTCAGTCAGTTCTCACGGCCGCGAGCGAGCGGCATCATCGCGATCGATCTGCGCAACGGCGACACGCTCGTCAATGCTGCAATTACCGACGGCGAGCAGGACATTCTGCTGGTCGCGAGCTCGGGCAAGGGCATCCGCTTCAAGGAATCGGATGTGCGGCCGATGGGGCGCGGCGCCGCCGGCGTGCGCGGCATCAAGCTGGCGTCGGGCCACGAGGTCATCGCGCTCGCGATCGTCGATGAGGGCATGGTGCTCACGGCGACCGAGAATGGCTACGGCAAGCGCACCGAAATTGGCGAATTCCCGGTGCAGGGACGCGGCGGTCAGGGCGTGATCGCGATCCAGACTACGGAGCGCAATGGCCGTACTGTCGGCGCGGTTCAGGTGCGCGAGGACGACGAGATCATGCTGATCAGTTCCAGTGGCACGCTGGTGCGGACCCCGGTTGCCGATATCTCCGTCATGGGTCGAAACACGCAGGGCGTGCGGCTGATTCGGGTCGAAAGCGGGCAGCGGCTGGTCGGTCTGGCCCGCATCGAATCGATGGCGGACGAAGACGTCACGTAACGGCACGGCATAAGCACATTCCACAATCGGTAGTGCATTGGGATCGCCAAACCGTAACAATACGCGGCCTATAGTCCACCTCTGATCGCCCCTCGTACGAATCCTCGCATATAGGTCCCCGAGACATGTCTCGCGTCTACAACTTCAGCGCCGGTCCGGCCGCGCTGCCCCTCGAAGTGCTCGAGGTCATCCGCAATGATCTCCCCGACTGGCAGGGCACCGGCATGTCCGTCATGGAGGTCAGCCACCGCAGCAAGGAGTTCGTCGAGCTCGCGGCGCGCTCGGAGGCGAATCTGCGTGAGCTGCTCGGCATTCCTGAAGACTTCAGCGTCCTCTTTCCGCAGGGCGGCGCGACGATGCAGATGGCGATGGCGCCGCTGAATCTGGCCGCCGCAGGCGATGCCGCGGACTACGTGATCACCGGCAGCTGGGGCAGGAAGGCGGCGGGCGAGGCGGCGAAGTTCTGCAAGGCGAATGTCGCCGCGGATGCGTCCGACGAGAACTTCACGTACATCCCGGACGAGGCGAGCTGGGCGCGATCCGAGAACGCGGCCTACCTGCACTACACGCCGAACGAGACGATCGCCGGCGTCGAATTCCATTTCGTGCCCGGCGGCGACGCGCCGCTCGTGGCAGACATGTCGAGCACGATCCTGTCGCGGCCGATCGACGTCAGCCGCTTCGGCGTGATCTACGCCGGCGCGCAGAAGAACATCGGCCCCGCCGGCATTACGGTCGTTATCGTGCGCAATGAGCTGCTCGAACGGGCGCCGAAAGATCTGCCGCACCTTATGACTTGGCGTTCGTACGCGGAATCCGACTCGATGACCAATACGCCACCGACGTTCGCCTGGTACGTCGCGGACCAGGTGTTCCAGTACCTGATACGGCAGGGCGGCCTTGAAGCGATGGCGGTCGTGAACAAGCGCAAGGCCGACAAGCTGTATGCGGCCATCGATGCTTCCGACTTCTACTCGAATCCCGTGCGCGAGGACTGCCGCTCGTGGATGAACGTGCCCTTTATCCTTGCCGACGATTCGCTGGACAAGCGCTTCCTCGAGCAGTCGAAGGCTGCGGGTCTGGAAAACCTCAAGGGTCACCGCTCGGTCGGCGGTATGCGGGCCTC
>JBFHXQ010000028.1:0-14278 GCA_041598895.1 Woeseiaceae bacterium
GCCGCGTCAAAACTGACTCGAAACGCGACTTCGTCCGAGAGCGACAGTGAACTTATGTCGCCGGGACTCATCGTTTCACTGAGTCCCGACGTGGCTCGGCTCGTGTCGATCGGTACGGCCCAGAAGGGCGTTGCGAGTCGCGGAAAGAAAACCCACATCGCGATTGCGAGCGGCGTCGCATAGGCGATCAGGCGCGTGCCGGCGCTGAGGCTTTCCCGCGCCGGCTCTGCCGGCAGGGCAGACATACGCAGCCAGGCTGTCATGATCAGTATCAGTGCAATCAGGAGATAGGGCAGCGACCAGATGTACTGCTCCCGCAGGAGCGATGACATGACGAGGAAGATGCAGATAAAAAGCAAAACGAACTGATCCCTGCGGCGCCGAGTCTCGAGAAGCTTCAGCGCCGCCATGATGACCAGCAGGGCCGAACCCGGGCCGACGCCACTGATCGTCGCATAAGTGCCCAGGACGCCCAGAAAGCAGACCAGCGCGAGCAGGGCGCGCAGCCAGCCGGACGGCAATGCGCGCCGGCGTTTCTCGATAACGAAGCGCCACAGGGCACAGCCGACGGCCGCTGCGGTGATCCAGATGGGCAGAAAAGCGACATGCGGCAGAATGGAGAATCCCAGCGCGCCCAGTGTCCACGGCAGACTCGGCAGCAGCGAGCCGTCGGTGCCGCGTGGTTTAGTCCGCATCTGCGTGCACCTCGGGAGTGGCCTCGGTGCGCAGCGGGCTGCCGAACAGGGCCAGCGCCTCAAGGCAGCGGTGTCGCTGATCGTCACCGTGCGCCGGTCCGTATTCGAGATCCGGCAGGCGCAGCCCGTAGTCCTCGCCGGTGCGCTCGGCGTCGACGATCCAGCGCGTCAAAACGGAAAGGCGCGCCTCGGTCTCGTCGGCGGGCACGGCATCGAAATCGAACCACTGGCTGCTGATGTCGGCACCGGCAAATTGTTTGGACAGCAGCTGGCCACTGCGGGCATACGCTTTCCACGCCACGTGCCGCGGAGAATCGCCGCTATGAAACTTGCGCAGGCCCGCGAAGTCCTCTTCCCCACGGGCGTCATGCTGCCGGTGACCATGCGATGTCTGCGTCGCCGGCGGTGGGGGCGCCACATCCGCAGGTTTGGGGTATACGAGCGAGCGCAAATCCATATGCAACCAGGCCCATGCACGAAACAATTCGAATGGAAACAGTGTACGAATGCCGAAGCGGTCCAGTTGCACAATGCCGCGTCGATCGGTAGTTACGGGCAGCACGAATATCCGGCTCTCGCCGGGCAGCAGGTCGCCTGAGTCGCTGACTGCCGAGTCGGTATACAGGGTCAGGCCGGTGCGTCGATTACGGGACAGATTCGTGATCGCAATTCGAAATTCTGCAGCCTGGCCGGCGAACACCGGCTCGGCGCCAGCAAAGCTGAGTTCCAGGCCGACGAGATTGCGCTGGCATTGGTGCATCGAGACCAGGCCCAGGGCAATGAGCAGGAACGTCAGTACGAAAGACAGGTTGTTGTTGTAATTCATCGACCCGAGCAGCATCGCGAACACCATCAATGCAAACACGACGCCGACGCCGGTGGGCAGGATGTAGACGCGCCCCGGGCGCAGAACGGTGACAGCCGAGTCCCGGCCCTGCCGTCTTTTCGCCCAGCGCAGAGCTCGCCGCGTCACCGCTCCGTACAGCGAGCGGCGCAGTACCGCCGGCTTAGGGAATGGCCACGGTATCGAGGACATGCTGGCACAGCTCCGTTGCCGAACGAACGCTGGTATTGCCTGCCGGTTTGATGCGATGGGCTGCGATTGCGCTGAACACCGCCTGCACGTCATCCGGGTAGACGCCCGCATGATGTTCGACGAAAGCGTGCGCTTTTGCGGCGGCGACGAGCGCGATGGCGCCGCGCGGGGATAGGCCGGTCTCGATGTCCGGCGATTCTCGGGTGCGGCGCACGAGCGCCTGTATGTAGTCAACCAGCGGATCCGTCATGGGCACCGCCGCGGCCGCTTCCTGCAATGCGACGAGCGCATCAGGCGCCGTCACAGGCTCGAGTTGCTCGAGCATGGCACGGCGATCGCTGCCGGTAATCAGCGCGCGCTCGTTTTCCTCGTTGGGGTAGCCGAGCTCGAGGCGCATCAGAAACCGGTCGAGCTGTGATTCAGGTAACGGTAACGTGCCGATCTGATCGGCCGGGTTCTGCGTTGCAACGACAAAAAACGGCTTGGGAAGCGGGCGCGTACGGCCGTCGACCGAGACCTGATACTCTTCCATCGCTTCGAGCAACGCACTTTGTGCTTTCGGCGTCGCGCGATTCACTTCGTCCGCGAGAATGAGCTGTGCGAATATCGGTCCGGGCTGAAATTCGAATTCACCCTGATGCTGCCGGAATACCGACACACCGACGATGTCCGCGGGCAGAAGATCGCTCGTGAACTGAATCCGGTGAAAACTCAGGCCGAGTACGCGGGCGAGAGCCTGCGAAAGCATGGTCTTGCCGAGACCGGGCAGGTCCTCGATCAGCAGGTGACCGCGCGCGAGCAGACACGCCAATGCCAGCGCGATTTGCGCATCTTTGTCCAGGATGATTCGCCCAAGAGATGCGCGCGCATCTTCCAGCGCACGTCGCTCGGCGTCGCGGCCGAGCGGGAGTTTTTCGAGGGAGCTGCGCTCCGGCATTCGGGCCTCCTTGGTTCCAGCGACCGGCATTCCCGGGGCCGGTCAGCTGGCTATCGTCGCGAATCGGCGCTGCAGATGCACTCAATGCGCCGCTGGACTGTGAAGCAGTGCTCAGAATAGGGCCTGTTTCACCCCGGCGCGCTCAGTCTGTCGAGCTGTTCCGATAGCTGTTTGAGCACCGACTCGAAATCCGTCCGGCGCTGGCGCTCTTTTTCGACCACCGCGGCTGGCGCATTGTTCAGAAATTTGCCGTTGCCCAGTTTCGCCAGCGTCCGGTCCAGGTCCGCCTGAACCTTCAGGCGCTGTTTTTCGAGTCGCTGCCTTTCCGCGTCGATGTCGATGATACCCGCCATCGGCACCAGGAGTCGCATCTCGCGGATCAGGGCAGTGGCTGACGGCGGCGGTTCGGCATCGTCGGCGAGCACGGTCACCGATTGAACGCGCCCGACGTGGCGCAGCAAGGATGTGTAGCGTTCGGCTCGGCTGGCATCATGGGCCGAGGCGTTGGCAAGAATGACGGGCAAGGCTCGGCCGGGAGCTATATCCATTTCGCCGCGGATCTGGCGTACGCCAAGAATGAATTCGCGCAGCCAGTCGATATCGGCGACTGCCGGGGTATCCTGATCAGTACCAGCCGCATCAGGAAATGGCTGCAGCATGATCGTATCGCCCTCGACACCCGCGCGCGGCGCGACCTGTTGCCAGATCTCTTCGGTGATGAACGGCATCAGCGGATGCAAAACGCGCAGCAGCGTTTCCAGGATCTCGATCAGGGTTCTGCGTGTACCCCGCTTCAATGCGGCAGAGCTGCTGTCCGACTGCAGTACCGGCTTCGACAACTCCAAATACCAGTCACAAAACTCATGCCAGGTGAATTCGTAGATCGCGTGCGCCGCCAGATCGAGACGGTAGTTTGCAAAATGTTCATGTACCGCGCGAACGGCGAGATTCAGGCGCGCGCGCACCCACGTGTCCGCAGCGGTGAATTCAGCGTCGCCATCGTCGAGATTCTCCGTGTTCATGAGGACGTAGCGCGATGCGTTCCACAGCTTGTTGCAAAAGTGCTTGTAGCCTTCGATGCGGCCGAGATCGAACCGAATATCGCGGCCGGTGGTTGCAAGTGCAGCAAAAGTGAAGCGGAGTGCATCGGCACCGTATTCGTCAATGCCGTGTGGAAACTGTTTGCGCGTAGCGGCTTCGATCTTTGGTTTCAGGTGCGGCTGCATCAGACCGGACGTGCGTTTCGCAAGCAGCGTTTCGAGGTCCACGCCGTCGATCAGGTCGAGCGGATCGAGCACGTTCCCTTTCGACTTGGACATTTTCTGCCCGTCCGGATCGCGAATGAGGCCGTGGATGTAGACCTCGCGAAACGGTACGTCTTCCATGAAGCGCAGTCCCATCATGATCATGCGCGCGACCCAGAAAAATATGATGTCGAATCCGGTAACCAGCACGCTGCCCGGATAGAAATCCGCGAGTTCGCGGGTCCTGTCGGGCCAACCCAGAGTGCTGAACGGCCACAGCGCCGACGAAAACCACGTGTCGAGTACGTCCTCGTCCTGGACGAGGACCGCGTCGGCGCCGATTTCATGCCGCTCGCGCACTTCCTGTTCGCTGCGGCCGACATAGACTCTGCCGTCTGCGTCGTACCAGGCCGGGATGCGGTGACCCCACCACAGCTGACGACTGATGCACCAGTCCTGAATGTTGTACATCCACTCGAAATAGGTCTTTGACCAGTTGTCGGGTACGAACCGAATTCGGCCGGATTGGACGGCTTCGATCGCCGGCTTCGCCAGCGCTTCCACACGGACGTACCATTGATCAGTCAAATAGGGTTCGACGACGGCGCCGCTACGATCGCCGCGCGGAATCGTCACCGCGTAGTCCTCGACCCGGTCCAGTAAATCGAGGCGTTCGAATTCTGCGACGATCGCTCGACGCGCGTCGAATCGATCCAATCCCCGATACGCGACGGGTACGTCGTCATTGAGCGCGGCGTCGTCGGTCAGGATGTTGACCATCGGGAGGTTGTGGCGCAGTCCGATCTCGTAGTCGTTAAAGTCGTGGGCCGGCGTAATCTTGACGCAGCCGGTACCGAAATCCGCGTCGACGTAGTCATCGGCAATGACGGGAATATGCCGCTCGGCGATCGGCAGCACGATCTCGGCGCCGATCAGGTGCCGATACCGCTCATCGTCTGGATGCACTGCTACTGCTGTATCGCCAAGCATCGTTTCCGGACGCGTCGTCGCGACGACGAGGTGTCCGTCGCCGGATGCGAGCGGATAGCGAAAATACCAGAGGTGTCCGTCCTCCTCGGCGGAGAGGACTTCCAGATCGGACAGCGCCGTATGCAGTACCGGATCCCAGTTGACGAGGCGTTTGCCGCGGTAGATCAGATCATCCTCGTAGAGCGCGACAAAAACCTCGGTGACAGCGCGCGACAGGCCTTCGTCCATCGTGAAGCGGTCGCGGCTCCAGTCCACGGACGCACCGAGGCGGCGCAGCTGGGTTGCGATCTGTCCGCCCGACTCGGCCTTCCATTGCCAGACGCGCTCGACGAACCGGTCACGACCGAGGTCTTTGCGGGTCGTACCCTCCGTTTCGAGCAGGCGCTCGACGACCATTTGCGTAGCGATGCCCGCGTGGTCCATGCCGGGTTGCCAAAGGCTTCTGTAGCCCTGCATCCGTTTATACCGCGTCAGGGCATCCATGATCGTGTCCTGAAACGCGTGTCCCATGTGCAGTGTGCCGGTTACGTTCGGCGGCGGAATCATGATGCAGTAAGGCGTACCGTCGCCGCGCGGCGCGAAATAGCCATGCTGCTCCCAGCGCGCGTAGATGCGCTTTTCTAATTCGTGTGGCTGGTAGGACTTATCCATGTGGCATGAATCGTCTTGCGCGCGCTCAGACTTTGTGCGTTTCGAGCGAATGTCCGCGGTCACGGTATGCAGCAAAGCGGATCCGGCCGGCCTGACGGCATGCGTCGTCCGAGGTTATGAGCTCAGCGACGCGCGGGAAAAATTCGGCAATCTCCGGAATTTCGTCGCACAGATTGATGAGAAGGTCGCGCGGCTCGCCGACAGCTGACGTGCAGCCGATCGTTACCGGTGATACCCGATCGCCGTCAGTCGGATCGAGAACGTGATGCGGTACGAAGCTGCCGTCGCGAAACGTCCACAACAGGGCGTCGAGCTCGCCGGCTGCCGCCGAGTCCCGCGTGTGAATATGCACCCTATTGTCGAGGCGATACGCTTTCTCCGCGAGTCTGCACGCAAACGTCAGGCGGGCGCGCTCGTCGCTGGCTGCGAGAACGTAAAAATCAACTCGGGCCATCAGGGCAATGCACCGGCACGGGCCAGCAGCAGTTCAGTGAGCATCGGCACAGGACGGCCGGTTGCGCCCTTGGCCTTGCCGGACTTCCAGGCGGTGCCCGCAATATCAAGATGTGCCCATTCGAGTCCGTCAGTGAACTTGCCGAGGAAGCAGCCGGCCGTGACGGCGCCGCCCTCACGACCGCCGACATTTGCCATGTCGGCGAAGTTGCTCTCGAGCTGTTTCGCATATTCCGGGCCGAGCGGCAAATGCCAGCCACGGTCCGCCGCAGCTGTCCCGGCCGCGATGATCTCCGCGGCGAGCTCGTCACTGTTGCTCATCACGCCCGTCAGATGATGACCGAGCGCAATCACGCAGGCGCCCGTAAGGGTGGCCACGTCGATGACCGTCGCGGGCTTGAAGCGTCGCGAATAGGTCAGCGCATCGCAAAGGATCAGGCGGCCTTCGGCATCCGTATTCAAAATTTCGATGGTTTGGCCGGACATGCTGCGGACGATGTCACCGGGTTTCGTCGCCTCGCCGCTCGGCAGGTTCTCGACGGCCGGCACGACCGCATTGACATTGATCGGCAACTTCAACGTCGCTACGGCGAGCATTACGCCGATGACGCCCGCGGCGCCGCACATATCGAACTTCATTTCGTCCATGCCCGGACCCGGTTTCAGCGAGATGCCGCCCGAGTCGAAGGTCACGCCTTTACCGACAAGGACTACGGGTGGTTCGCTGCCGCCGCCCTTGTATTTGAGAATGATCAGGCGCGCTGGTTCCGTCGTGCCCGCAGTCACGGACAGCAGCGAGTGCATTTTCAGGCGCTTCATGTCCGTCTCGTTAAGAATGCGGGACTGCAAACCGGAATGCTTGCGCGCCAACCGCTGGGCCGTGCGAGCCAGGTAGCTCGGCGTGCAGACATTGGCCGGCAAATTTCCCAGGTCCTTGGCAAGCGACATGCCCTGGCCAATCGCGTCCGCATGGTGCGCGCCGCGCATCGCCGGCTGGCCGTCCCTGCGCGTCTGAACGGCAAGTCCTATGCTCGTTAATTTCATGAACGCCGGCTGTCGTCCGGTCTTCATTTCCGAAAACCGATACTGCGAATCGTGCATTGCCAGGGCCGCGTGCCGGGCGCGATAGTAGACCGACGCGTTTGCGACGTCTTCGAGGGTCAAGCAGTTCAGAATGGAGGCCGTTTTCGACTTCGCAATGACGGCCATTGCCGCGGCGACGGCGCGGCAGAATTCTGCTGCGCCGAGCTCGCCAGCCTTCCCCAGGCCAGCGACGACGACTCGATTCGCCCGGACGCCGCCCAGCCGGATCAAGACTGCGGCGCGACCCAGCTCGCCGGATACGTCGCCGCGCTTCAGCGCTGCGGTGATAGCGCCGTCGCTGGCCGCGTCGACCTGCGCCGCAGCGTGTCCTAGCCTGTTTCGCTCGTAAACGCCGACGATTACGCAATCGACGACGCGACGCGACGCGTTGCTCGTGGTCGTGAAATATTTCATAAACGAATTTCGTCAGTCGTCGGTCGGCGGCTTACTTCGACCGCGCCGGGACTGTCCCGGGCAAAACAAAAGCGGTAGTCTAACCGATCCACCTGTAAAGTTAAGAAAATCATTAACATCGATGCTGCGTATTCTGGATCGCTATCTGTTTCGTGAAATCGCCACGAGCTGGGTCGCCGTGACGTTGGTCCTTTTGCTCATCCTTCTGACCAACCAGTTTGCGCGCGTGCTCGGCGATGTTGCGAAGGGCGGTCTTCCGAAAGACGCCGCAATGCAGTTCATCGGCCTGTCGGCGACGCAGTATCTGACGATCCTTATTCCGGTCGGCCTGTATCTGGCGGTGATGCTCGCGCTGGGGCGCCTGTATCGGGACAGCGAAATGCCGGCGATGGCCGCCTGCCGGGTCGGTCCGGCAGGCATTTATCGCCCGTTGCTGTGGCTCCTGCTGCCGCTTACTGCGGCCGTTGCCTGGCTGGCGATCGATCTCGGGCCGCGGGCGATGCTCGCCATGGATCGCATCGGTGCGGAGGCGCGCCGGGAGGTCGACCTCGGCAGTATCGAGCCCGGCCGCTTTACGTCGTTCGGACCGAACGGTGCCGTGGTGTACGGCGAGCGCGTTTTGGGCGGCGGCATCATGGAAAACGTGTTCCTGGAACGGCGAACGCCGACGGGCCGCGTCGAGGTCGTGATCGCTGAGCGCGGAGAACAGGTCGACACCGAGGATCCGGACACCCGTCTGCTCGTGCTGCGGGATGGCCGTCGCTATGAGGGGATTCCCGGTACGACACAGTTCAGGGTCGTCGAATTTGCGGAGCACGGCATTCCATATCGACTGCCGAGTCTCGATCCGCCCGAGCCACGACCACGTGCGATGCCGATAGACGCGCTCGTGAAATCCGACAAGCCGGAGCACGTTGCCGAAATGCACTGGCGAATCGGCGTGCCCGTGTCGATGATTTTGCTGTCAGTACTTGCGGTTCCGCTCGCCCGGAGTAGACCGCGTGCCGGACGTTACGGCCGCCTCGCAATCGCCGTGCTCGTGTTCATCATCTATTTCAACTTGCTCAGTGCAGCAAAGGCATGGATCGAGCAGGAGAAACTGCCGCCGGAAGTGGGTCTTTGGTGGGTGCACGGCGGAGTTCTCGCAGCCACGCTCGTGTTGCTGGCAGTCCAGAACGCCGTGTTTCGGCGGCTGTTCCGATGAACGGCATCCTGAGCCAGTACCTGATGCGCATGATCGTGCAAAGTACGCTCCTCGTGCTGATCGTGCTGCTTGCCCTCGCAGGGCTGTTCGAGTTCATCGCGGAACTCGAAGACACACAGGGTAACTACGGAACGCCCGAAGCCGTTGCATTTGCCGCGCTGAGGCTACCGCAACTGGCGTTTGAAATGCTGCCTGTCGCCGTCCTGATAGGCTCGCTGCTCGGGCTCGGTGCCCTGGCAAGCAACAGCGAGATCATTGTCATGCGCTCGGCAGGGCTGTCGATCATGCGGCTGGGTACGATGGTCGCACTCACCGGTTTCGCGCTGCTGGTCGTTACGGCGCTGCTCGGTGAATTCATCGGACCGCCTCTCGATTTTTACGCGCGGAACATGCGACTCGAGGCGCGCTACCAGCAGGAAGACGACCGCTTCGGCAGCGAGGCGTGGGTCAAGGACGGCCCGGTATTCATGCATCTGGAGCGTGTCAATTCCGAGTTTCAGTTCGGCAGCGTGTATCTCTTCCGATTCGACGAGAATCGCGGCCTCGAGTCGATTGCGCGTGCCGAGAATTCCGGTATCGATGAGGCCAACAACTGGGTCCTGGAAAACGTGCGGGAGACGCGCTTTTCCAGCGACGGCGTCAGGGTCGTCCAGGCCACACGCGAGGTCGAGGCTTTCGATATCAACGCCGAGCTGCTGGGCATTTCCCTCGTCAAACCGGAAAGTCTGTCGGGTCGCGGGCTGGCCAGTTACATCGCGTATCTGAAGCGCAACAGTCTCGATGCCTCGCGCTACGAAAGCGAGCTCTGGTATCGAATCTCCCGGACGGCGGCAGTCGTGATCATGCCGGTCTTGGCGCTCGCATTCGTTTTTGGTTCCCTGCGCAGCGGCGGAGCGGGCGGCCGGCTCATGATCGGAGTAATCATCGGGCTGGCGTATTACCTGGCCAGTGAAATGCTGGCAAATTCGAGCCAGGTATTCGACCTGAATCCGGCGGTGGTTGCCTGGCTGCCAACGCTGACTCTGGCTGGCGTTACGCTGTTCGCGCTATCGCGGGTCCGCTGACAGGCGATCAGGCCGCACGATTTGGCGACCGGGACCGATTCCGGCGATGCACGATGCGCGTTTCGCTAAGCCGATCGTGCCAGGCCAGCCTATCCCGGTCCCATAGCTGCCACAGGAAGCCGAGGCCGAACGGCAGCCAGGACAGGATTGCCCCGAAGAACCGAATCGTCGCAGCGCCGAGTGACGGCACTGTGCCATCGGCGGCTTCGATTCTGAGGCCCCAGCTCTGCATGCCGAGCGTGCGGCCATACAGGCTCCAGAAGCCCGCGAAAAAAGCGTACACGACGACAAGGAGCGTGACCTGGTACAGGCGGTTGGCGCCGATTGCAACGGGTTCGCCACCGCGGACCGCGACGAACGGAACCGTGACGAGAAACAACAGGGCCGCTGCGAGCAGGCTGTCGTAAACGATTGCGGCCAGTCGCCGCAAGAGGCCCGTGTTTTGTGCCGTCACGCCGAAGTCGCCTCCGTGCCGCAGCCCAGGCGCGCGCGGTCACGATACCGTCGGCCGAGCCAGAGCGTGACGAGCGTCCAGACAGCCGCAAACGGCACGAGGACCGCCGAAATACCCGCAATGCCAAGACCGGACATCAATTTGACCGACCATATCCCCACGAGGTCACCGGCTCGATACAGCGCCGTTTCAATGAAGTTCTTGGATTTGTATTTTTCTTCGGGCGTCACGACCGAGTAAAGCATATCGGTCGTGGGTTTCGTGAAGCCGAAACCCAATGCCCTGCGGATCACTTGTAAAATCGCGACTACAGCAAATGCCGGATTCACGGCGAGAATTGCGAAGCCGACAAACGACACGATCGGCAATAACGAGAGAGTTACGCCGATTCCAAAGCGCTGCACCGCATGCTTGACAAGCAGCAGCTGGCCGAGGAGCGACAGAAGGTTTTGCGCGGCGTCCAATAGTGCGAATAATCGGGTCCGTTCATCGGTATCCGCGATCGCTTCACCGACCAGTTCCGCCATGAACATGTAGAGCGCGGTACCAAGGAGGCTCGCGAATGCAGACGCAATTGCAATTGCCGTGAGATACCTGGAACGCACGACGTGCTCGATACCGCCCAGCGCATTGCCGCCCAAGGGGTACGAGCTGGCCACGTCATGAACATCCGGGCCGCGGTCACGATGTTCGACCCAATGCCGAAGCTGAGTAATACAGACGACCGAAAAAAGCAACAGCGCCGCCGAGATAGGAAGCAGATTCTGAAACCCCAGCGGTATGACCAGCGCGCTCGTTGCCAGAGGTCCGAGCAATGCGCCCGTGCTGCCTCCCGCTGAAATAATGCCGAACAGCCGCCGTCCCTGTTCCCGGGAATAAATGTCCGCCATAAAGCTCCAGAATACGGAAACGACGAACAGGTTGAATACACTCAGCCAGACGAAGAACGTCCGACCGATCCAGATAAAGTCCCCATCGCTGTTGAGTGCGCTACTGAATAGCGCGTAAAAGATCAGGATATTCCCCGCAAAGAAATAGTAAACCCACGGCAGAAAGCGTTTGCGAGGATAGCGGGACGCGATCCAGCCAAATATCGGCGTTGCTATGAGCATTACGGTGAACGTGGCTGAGAACAGCCACGGAATGTTTTGAACGCCGCCCGCGACAGCCATCGTCTCGCGAACCGAACGCAAAATGTAGTAGGCCGACAGCACGCAGAAGAAATACGAGAAAGACCAGGCGACTGCGAAATACTCGCGCTTTCGTATGCCGAGAAAACGCGCGACGACGCCGATGCGCTGAGAATCAGCCGACATTAAAGCGGTCGCCCGCCCCCCGACGCGGCTCTCGCGGTCGCAATGCGGCGCAGTCGGCAGTCGGTAGGCGATCGATCAATGGAGGGATATGCGGTTGTCACTGTTCGGGCGCCCCTACAGTACATCATTTGCGAGCTTCGGGTGGCGGGCCGGTTGCTGCCCCTGGTGACGACGTCTGCCGCTCGATTCGCGACGCTCGCTCGGGGGAATCGGCGGTACCGAGCGAGACGGGCTCAATACTGCAGCGAATTCGAAGAATCGTGCGTCGCTGTGCGGAGTCCTGCAGCTCGAAGATGTCCTTTTTTGGCGCCACGGAGCAGGATTAAGATGTCACGAAAAACGATCTTTGGTTGGTTAATCATGATGCAACTGTCGGCGGTCGGTGTTGCCAATTCACGAGCCGAGGATGGTCGAGTGGCGCTTACGGGCTGCGCACTGTTACGCGAACTGGTCGTGACGGAGGTGCTGGAGGCCGGGCTTTTCCGGGTCGGCGTCGCGACACGGGCCGACGAATGGCCGGCAGATCTCCACACCTGCGACCGCACGGCGTACACGGTAAGCGAAGCGTTTTCTGCGGCTATGGCCGAGATGTACGTGTTTCTAGCCTGGGGTGGGCGCGCGGGTATTGATCGAGTGCACTGCGAATCCACCCGACTCACGCTGTGCGTACCGCAAAGGCACCCGGCATTTCCGCATGCGAGTGACTGGCCGGGCAGCTTCGTTGTCGACGCCTGGTACGCGGTCAACGTCGCGCTGACCGACAACTTGCCACCGGACGACGTTACGGGTATTGCCCGCTTTACCGAATCATCGCTGCGCCCGTCGCTGCGACACGCATTGGGCATGCACCTTCGCGGCGGTCGGAGCCGCTATTACGAATTCGCTGAGGCCCGGGTCGACAACGCTCGCCGGTAAGCGCAGTCAGTCTCATCCGGCCACTGATGTCGCCAACCGATTATACTAGGGGAGTTTTCAGGCCGGACAATCCGACGTGTCGCAGGCGACGATCGGGGGCGAATAATGAGACTCGTTATAGGCAGGACCGCATGGCGCAGCGTTGTCGCTATTCTGGGGATGACGCTGCTGATAGGTTGCGAAAGTGATACGGATGAGGCGCCTGGCGCGGCGCCGCCCGGCGCAGAGGCGGAGCCCGTCAAATTGCCGGCTACGACCGATTCGGCAAAGGCGCTGGACCTGTTTTATCAGGGCCGGGCAAAACTGGATCATCTGCACTTTGTTGAGGCGCACGAACTTTTCAAACAGGCCGTTGCGCAAGATCCGGAGTTCGCTCTAGCGCACGCCTACCTGGCGAATACAGCGCGAACGGCAACAGACTTTTTCGCTGCGGTCAGTGCGGCAAGGCAACACGCGGCAGCGGCGTCGGCTGGCGAACAGCTGGTAATCAGGGCGCTGGTAGCAGCATCGGAAAATGAACAGGACGCGCAGAAACAGGCGCTCGAGGAGCTGGTCGGGACATTTCCGCACGACGAGCGTTCACATATGCGACTGGCGAATTTTTTCAGCGGCCGCCAGCAATTCGACGAGGCGGCGAAACATTATCAGCATGCGACATCTATCAACGGCAGTTTTGCACCTGCCTATAACGCGCTCGGCTATACCTATAGGGCCCTGGATAATCTGGATGGTGCGAAGAGCGCTTTTGCGCGCTATGTTGAGCTGATTCCGAACGAGCCGAATCCTTACGATTCGTATGCGGAACTGCTCATGGAAATGGGTTACTACGACCAGTCGATTGCGAATTATCGCAAGGCGCTTCAAATCGATTCGCATTTCGGATCGTCATACGCCGGCATCAGCAATAACCATTCGCTGAAGGGCGAGTCGGACGCTGCCATTGCGGTTGCCGACGAAATGCTCGCAGCAGCTCGGGACTTTGCGGAACGACAGAATGCGCTGTTTCGGTACGTGCTTGCACATTTGTACGTCGGCAGTGTTTCCGAGGCCATGAAAAATACCGAGCAAATGTATGCGGAAGCCGAGGTCAAGGGCGATCATGCGACGCTGGGAGGGATCGTCGAATATATCGGAGACATTCACCTCGACGCCGGCGATGCAGCCAAAGCCCTGGAATACTATGATCGCGCATTGGCGCACCGCCAAAAAGCGGACATCAACGACGCGAATAAGGCTCAGGCAGTTCGTGCCCATTTGTACAAATCGGCCATTGCAGCCATGGTGGGCGGCGATGTCGATACCGCTGCGAGTCGGGTGAGTGATTACAGCGCGGCTGCAGCGGCAAATGGCACGGCGTTCGAGCAGCGCCGCATCCATGCTGCGGAGGCGTTTCTGGCGATGGCCCGACAGGAGTACGAGAAATCTGCAGAGCACTTTGCACAGGCAAATCAGCTAAATCCGCTCATCCTGTACTGGTCCGCCTTCGTTCATACGAAACTCGGCGACACTGCCGAAGCGGCAAGGCTTGCGGAACGTGCCGCGAATCGCAATACGCTGTCGCCCAACTTGCCGTTCGTGCGGTCGGAAGCTCTGCAGCTGCTGACGGAATTGCAGGCCACTTGAGCGGTTGTTACGCCAAATAATCGACCACACGAGGTTGGCAGTTTCGTTTGTCCGGCACTCCCTGGCGGATAGACTCGAATCGCCGCTGGGCGATGCTCGCCCCTTCGGGACGCACTCGCACGGCGAGTGCGTCCAAAACACTGTCGCGTTTTGTCGAACCGGTGCTTCAAATCCTCCACAGACAGCAGCAAATAAATAA
>JBFHXQ010000029.1:0-14190 GCA_041598895.1 Woeseiaceae bacterium
CGACACGCAGGCCGACGCGGTACCGCTCGCCTTGAACGGCGGCGAGGTCATGATCACGACGGACGGATTTACGGTGCAGCCGCTCGAATTCCCGGGCGGTGACATCGGCTCGCTGGCGGTGCACGGCACCGTCAACGATCTCGCCGTTGCCGGCGCTCGCCCGCTGTATCTGACGCTCAATGCCTTCATCGAGGAAGGCCTCGAGGTCGCCGTTCTCGATCGCCTGATCGCCAGCCTCGCGGCCGCGGCAGCTGACGCCGGGGTCCGCGTTGCGGCGGGCGACACGAAAGTGCTCCGCCGTGGCGAAGGCGGGGGACTGTATCTCGCAACGACGGGGGTCGGCGTACGTCCCGACGGCGTCCGACCGTCGATCGAGCGCATCGAGGACGGCGATGCCGTCCTCGTCAGCGGCCCGGTCGGCGATCACGGCACCGCCGTGATGCTCGCGCGGGCGGACTTCGGCCTGCGCGGCGATGTCGTGTCGGATGCTGCGTCCGTACTATCGCTGACCGAGGCGCTTGTTGCTATCGACGGCCTGCGCTTCATGCGCGACCCCACGCGCGGCGGCATCGCATCGGTCGCTAACGAGATCACCCGCGCGACGGGTTTCGGCGTGCGACTTGCAGAACCGATACCGGTTCGCGAACCGGTGCGCTCCGTCTGCGAGATGCTGGGCTACGATCCGCTGTATCTCGCATGCGAAGGCCGCGTGGTCGCCGTCGTGGCGCCCGATCAGGCCGACGCGGCGCTCGCCGCGTGGCGCACCCTGCCAGCGGGGCGCGACGCCGCGATCGTCGGGCGGATCTCCGCGGCAGAGCAGCGCGTGATCCTGCAAACGCCGCTCGGCGGGGAACGTTTCCTCGAGGAACTCGAGGACGATCCGCTGCCGCGCATCTGCTGAGCGCCATGGCCAGCGAAACAACCTTAATGCATGGCGATCCGATTGCGCCGGTCATTCTCGGCGTGACCAGCATACTCGCGTTTGCCGTCATCGGCCGCGTCGGTGCACGCAAACTCGGGCAGCCGACCGTGCTCGGCGAAATGCTGATGGGCATCCTGCTCGGCAACATCGGCTGGCACTACGGCGTTGACCTGATTACCGTCCTTCGGGAAGGCCCGCCTGTCTTCGACATCGTCAATCGGGCGCTTGCGGGAATGCCGATGGACCAGGCCGCCGCGCGCATCGTGGGCACCGAAAAAGGTCCAGACTTCGTGCGCATCATCACCGGCCCTGCCGGGGGGCAGGTCATGCAGGTCGCTCACACGGTCGACGTGTTCTCCCGCTACGGCGTCATTTTCCTGCTGTTCATGGTCGGTCTCGAAACCAATCTCGAGGAAATGAAACGGGCGGGTGGCGATTCGATCCGCGTGGCGCTCATTGGCGTGGCCCTCCCGGTGGGTCTGGGCCTGGCAGTAACCTCGATTCTGCTTCCCGACCTGCCGATCATATCCAGCGTGTTCATTGCGGCGACGCTTGGCGCTACGAGCATCGGCATTACCGCAAAGGTGCTGCAGGAAATGGGCAAGGCCCGCTCGCCCGAAGGCCGGATAATCCTGGGCGCGGCGATATTCGACGACATCATAGGCCTCGTTATTCTCGCCGTGATCTCGGGCATCGTCGTGAGCGGCAGCGTGAACGTCGGCGAGGTTGGTGTCGTGATTCTGTTCTCCTGCCTGTTTCTGTTCGGGGCGATCAAATTCGGGCCGGCGATCGTGCGGATGTCGGCGAATCTGATGCGGAGGCTCGATGTCGTCGAAGCCAAGATGTTTACATCCTATCTCTTCGTAATGGTGCTCGCGTGGCTTGCCAATCTGGCAGGTCTCGCCACGATTATCGGCGCGTTTGCGGCAGGCATCGTCCTGCATGACAGTTATTTCACAGCGCATACCAACGCGTCTCACGAGCGAAGTCTCACGATCCGCGAACTGATCATGCCGCTCGAAGTCATACTCGTACCGATCTTTTTCATATTGATCGGCATCCAGGTCAAGCTCGAGGCGTTTCTCTCCTGGCCCGTCATCATCCTCGCGGCCGGCCTGATTATCGCCGCGACCATCGGCAAGCTGATGAGCGGCCTCGGCGCACGCCGGCCGGCCGGCCATCTACTGGTCGGCATCGGTATGCTGCCGCGCGGCGAGGTCGGCCTCGTGTTTGCGGCAATTGGCCGAACGCTCGGCGTGATCGATGACGCCATATTTGCGGCGATCGTACTCATGGTGTTTGTGACGACGCTCGCCGCACCGCCGTGGCTCAAAGCGGCAATCGTGGCACGCTCACGGAGCCAGGCAATCGCCTGAATTCCCATGCACCGCGTCAGCCGGAAAGATAGTCAAACGGACACGGCACTCGTCGAGGCGCTATGTGCCCCGGAGGCATTCGATCATCCTGTCGATTCAGTCGAATTGATCGAGACGCATATTTCCTGGGTCATCCTTACCGATGAATACGCGTACAAGGTAAAGAAGCCGCTCGAGCTCGGCTTTCTCGATTTCAGCACGCTCGAGAAGCGCCGTTTTTTCTGCAGAGAGGAGATACGCCTCAACAAACGCTGGGCACCGCAGATCTATCTCGACGTCGTGGCCGTTACCGACGACGGCAGCGGCCCGCGATTCGGAGGCAACGGGAGAGTCATTGAATATGCGGTACGAATGCGTCGTTTCGACGACGGCCAGAGGCTTGACCGCGAGCTCGACAGAGGCACGCTCACGGCCGCAGACATGCGTGAGCTTGGCGAGGCGATCGCCGCGCGTCACGAGCAGGCGCCGGCAGCGGAACCGCATGACAGGAAACGGCTGATCGCGGCGACGGAGTCCCTTATGCGTGACAACTTCGACGCGCTCGAAGGCTTTGCCGGTCCAGGACGGCTCGAAAAGCTGTCACGCTGGACGGAACGGGAGCTTGAAAGGTGTCATGACCACATCCGCCGGCGCTTTGACGACGGCTTTTTTCGCGACTGTCACGGTGACCTGCATCTCGAAAACCTGGTGCGGCTTCCCGACGGCATCGCGGCGTTCGACTGCATCGAGTTCAACGCCGATCTGCGTCTGATCGACGTCATCTGCGACATTGCGTTTCTGGTAATGGACCTCATCGCCCGACGCCGCGAGGATCTGGCCGCCCGGTTCCTGAACCGCTACCTCGAACGCACAGGTGACTATGCGGGCGTCGACCTGCTCAATGTGTACGTCGCCTACAGAAGCCTGGTGCGCGCAAAGGTGGCCGCGATCCGAAGCGGCGAATGCGTCGACGGCGACGAGCAGGCCGCCGAGCTCGAGGAGGCGCACTCGTATTGCGACCTGGCGGAACGCCGGACCGTGAAGTCGGCCGCCATGCTCGTGATCATGCACGGACTGTCCGGGTCGGGAAAGACGCGCGTGTCGGACGAGCTCGTCGGGCTGCTGCCTGCCATCCGGATCCGCTCGGATATCGAGCGCAAGCGCATGTTCGGCATAGAGGAGTCAACATCAAGCCACTCCGGAACGGGTACCGGTATATACACGGATGAATCGAGCCGCGCGGTGTACGCGCGACTTGTCGAATGTGCAAGACCGATGCTCGAGAGCGGACACACGATCATTCTCGACGCCGCGTTCCTGCGGGACTGGCAGCGAAATGCCGCGCTGCAATTGGCACACGATCTCGACATACCGGCGGTCATCGTCGCGGTCGATGCGCCAATCCCCGTACTTCGCGAGCGAATTTCGAAGCGGGCACAATCAGGATTGAACGCGTCGGAGGCGAATCTCGCGGTCCTCGAGCATCAGCTTATTAGCCGCGATCCATTTTCGGAGCAGGAGAACCGGTTTATCCTTTCCTGCGACAACAGCAGCAACATCGACGCAGAAAAGCTGTGTGCTGCAGTTCGTTCAGCGGGAAAAAGGCGAGCCGTGTGAACTGGCATTGGAGACCGGGTCGATGGGCCTTTTGATCGATCGCAGCACGTTCAGCGAGGAGGATTACGAAACGGCCGCCGCCCGGCTTCACGACAATCTTGCCGCGCTGAAGCTGCTGTTCGACCGTGAGGACTTCGGTCGCGGCCCGGCATCGCTCGGCGCCGAGCTCGAGATGTCGATCGTCGACGACAATTCACATGCGCTGCCGCTCAATCGGCAGATTCTCGCCGACTCCGTCGATCCGAATCTGCAACTCGAGCTGAATCGCTTCAATCTCGAGTACAACCTGTCGCCTGTCGCCGCTGCCGGATCCCCGTTTTCCGTCATGCGCTCGGAGCTCGAGCGCGCGCTCGACGTGCTCGGTACGACTGCGGCTCGCCACGGTGGCCGCGTCGCCCCGATCGGCATTTTGCCGACGCTGACCCTGGACGATTTGCAGTCTGGCGTAATGACCGACCTGCATCGATACCGAGCCCTGCAGTTCGGCATCCAGCGCATTCGCCAGCACGACTTTCACATCCGCATCGACGGCGACGAGCCGCTTGACCTTGAGATTGACAGCGTGACGGTGGAAGGTGCTAACACGTCGTTCCAGCTCCACATGCGCGTCGATCCGGACGACTTCGCCGATTTCTACAATGCCGCACAGCTTGCGACGCCCCTCGCGCTAGCCGTTGGGGCGAACTCGCCGTTCCTCCTCGGGCACAGCCTCTGGGACGAGACACGTATTGCGCTGTTCAAGCAGGCGGTCGATACGCGCGGCCCTAATTCGAACGAGTGGCGGCGTGCGGCGCGCGTCCCGTTCGGGCACGGCTGGGTTCGTGACGGGCCCTACGAGCTGTTTGCAGAATCCTGCCACCTTTATCCGATACTGCTGCCCGTGTTCGGTGCCGAGGATCCGATCGACATCGTCGCAAACGGCGGAATTCCCAAGCTTCAGGAACTGCGACTGCACCAGGGCACGATCTGGAACTGGAATCGTCCTGTCTACGACGCCGCGGACGGAGGGCACGTCCGAATCGAGCTGCGAGCTCTGCCGTCGGGACCGACACCGATCGACATGATGGCGAGCGGCGCTTTTCTAATTGGCCTGACGGCCGGACTGTCCCGCGACGTGAACGAATTGCTGCCCGCATTCCCATTCCGCTACGCGGAGTACAATTTTTACCGGGCGGCGCAGAAAAGCCTGCAGGCAGAACTGCTCTGGCCAACGCTTGACGGTAATTCCCCCCGCACGGCCGAAGCCCGGGCGCTGTGCCGCGACTTCGTCGACGTCGCCGATGAAGGACTTGGGATGCTTGGCGTCGACGCTGACGAACGCAGCTCCCTGCTCGGCGAGATTCGTGCTCGCCTGGACAGCGGCACAACGCCGGCAGCCTGGCAGCGTCGCAGGCTCGCCCGATACTCGAGGATGCCGCGGGACCGTGCCCTGGTTCGCGTGCTCGAGGATTACCTGACCCAAGTGGAGACGGGCCGGCCGGTCAGCACGTGGGACTGACAGGAAGGTCTGTGCCTGCCTCTGCCCCGGAACACGAGTGCGGCGCGCGATTCAGCTCGACACGCTCCAGGATCATCTCGTCACCGCTGACGAGCCGCGTACGGAAATCTCCGCAAATGCCGCACAGCAGTCGATTCGCCGACACCACCGACTCCGCGGCACATTCGTTGCAGCGCACAACGACGTCCGCGGCACGAATCACGAGTTCCGCCGCGTGCGCGACCGTATGAGCGGCGGCCAGCGGAAGTGCGCGCCGCAGAAGCTCCGGCTCGATGCCCGACAGTGGACCGATCACGACGAAAATTCTGTGCACGCCGCTCGCGCCGTGGTCGTGCGATATTCGCTCGACCTGCCGAATCAGCGCATTGCAAACGGAGAGCTCATGCATCCGCTAAGTTGTCCGGCGTGAACAGCGCGCGTCGGGTCATGCGTCTCGATCCTGCTTTCGATGTCGCCGGCGCGAACAGACGCAACATCACCTCGGTTGCAATCTGTCGGGCCGTATCCTGATCCGGAAAATCGACCACCGTGCGAAACAGAACGGAGGTCAGATACCGACCGAATACCGCGTCGTGGCATACGGTGAAGTCGATGCGCTCGCCCGGGAAATCGACTGTCTCGGCAGCGCCGGGCTCGACAGCGGACCATTCGTCGGTCCCCGGCAACAGCACGAGGTTCATGAACCAGGGTGCAATGAGAACTCCGACGCCATGCTCCCCGAAGTCGCGAAAACCGATTGTTTCGACTTCGAGTTGCGGGTTCGTGATCGGAAGTTTACACATGCGCTCCTCGGCGATTTGCCTGAAGCGATCGACGAGCTGTGCCGGCCGGATCATGTCAGTCCACCGTCGGCAAGAACGCGTGCGGCTCGGCGTCGCACTGCGGACAGCGCCAGTGGTCCGGAAGCATACGAAACGGCGTGCCGGGCGGAATCTGCTCCTGCGGATCGCCCTCGGCAGGATCGTACACGTACCAGCAGATGCGGCACTCGAGCTTCGTGGTGTCGTCGACGCCGGCCGCCCTGCCCAACGAATCTGTGGCAATCACGACAGCTCGGCACCGTATGGTTCAAGTATCGCTTCGAGCCTCGATGCCGAATCAGCAAGATCCTCCGGCGCCGCACGGATCACCGCGGGTACGTCAACCACCTCGAGCGTGTTGAGGATCATTACGCCCATCGAGTTGTAGTAGCGCACCCACCAGACGTTCGGCGTCGCAGTGCTGACGATCTGGCACTTTCCGTAGGATCGCGACAGGACCTCGACTGGCCCCTGCCCGAGCCGAAGTTCGAGGAATTCGCGGTCCGCGTCCGTCAATGGCAATAGCGTCAGGTTGATCACGTGTGTGCGTCCGGTCCGAAGATACTCGGCGCACTGCGCGTCGAGCTCGACCAGGAGCGGCAGCGCGTTGACGACGTCTGCGGGTACGCCATCCGCCGCCGTATCGATGACTCGATCGCGGCCTTCGCTGCTCTCTGCGACGTGCGGCGCGTCGGCGACCTCGAGCACGTCGCAGACGACACGATCGTCGGCGTCGACATACAGCGTTCGCCAGACGCCCGCGAGCACTGACTCCTGCGTCCGCGCCGTTGCCCGACCCCGGTAGCTGACGCTGACCTCCCCTTCGCCGAGGATCTGATTGACGAGCTCGCGATTTTCCTGGTCCAGGGCCGTGAGATCCAGAAGCAGCGGCTCGCAGCCTTTGGCATAGCGACCGAGCGCCTCGCGCAGCCAGCGCATCGCCTCCCTCGCACCGGCGCTTTCGCGGAGCGTATCCGGATCGGGAGCGGCTGGCGGTCGGTATGTCGACATGTCGCTCGGCAGGTTTATGTAATTCAGCGCGCCACCGTCCGGATCGCCCGGCTGGCTGCCGGGGCCGATGACGCGAACCGGGATGTTGTCGATCGACATTTAGAGGTCTCCCGCGTCAGGTTCCGGTGGACGTGGCAACGACCGGGATGCCTATTCCTGGCGGGCGCGACGGGGGAGCCTCGAGCAATTCCGTGATGAGATCCAGGTACTCGGCCCAGTCCCGTATCCGGGTCACGGTGCCGACGTATTTGCCGGCTCGCACGAACACGAGTGCAGGGTATTCGCGAAACCCGTACCTGTGCTTCAGCGCCTTGCCGTCACCGAACACGTCGGTTACGACGCCGACTCGAAAGCGCCCGTCGAAAACTTTGCCCAGCTCCGGCAGCACGACCGCCACGTCGGTGGCGTCGCGCACGGTCGCGGGATCGCCCGGAAAGAACAGCACATTCATGCCCGGCTGGGCGACAAACGCGTCGTGATTATGAAGTCCAACGTCAAGGTAGCCGTAATCCCCGATCAGCTGATCGATAAGGTGATGGCTCATGCCGATTCTCCCCGTAGCTGCGCCACGCGGCGCTCGTATTCCGCGATTGCGAGCGCGTCGGGTCCGACGAGGTCTTCGCCTCCTACAGGCCCGATGCGCTCCCGGCACGCGATACCCCAATCTCTGAGCACGCCAATTCCCGCGTCGACCGCCGCGTCGACCTGCGCCCGCACTTCGGCCGTCAGGCTGCCGCCGTAATCGTCGAGCAGCTTTGGCTGCACGCCAACGAGCGCCAGCTCGTCGGGAAGGTCTCCGGCCAGCTGCGCGGAAGCCAGCACTTCCTGGAAGCCGGCCTGGTGCATGCTCACTTTTTTTGCGCCCATGTAGCGGGGCACAGCATCGCCGGCGATCACGCGCAGCGAAGCCGGTCGGAGCCCGAAATCGATCGCATCGAAAATGAGCAGCCGCGAAACGGAACGCACCCACGGCAGCAGGAAGATGCCCTGGGTGCCACCGTCCATAAGCCGCACGGAATCCGGAAACACGCAGCGTGCATTAAGCGTTTCGACTGCACGGACACCGAAACCCTCGTCGGCCCAGAGCAGATTGCCGATGCCGAGTACCAGCGTATCCGGGCCAGGCTCCGGGGCGGGCGAAATTCGATCGCGGGCCACGTGTTTCAGTCCCGGTAGGTCCGCCAGCCGTCGACGATCGTGCGGATACTGCTCTGACGGCCCATGTACTCGGCCCGGACCGCCATGTAGACGTGAATGATCACGAACACCAGGAACAGCCACATGCCGAAGTCGTGCCACATGCGCAGGTTCTGCGATCCACCCATCAGCGGAACGATCCAGCCGAACAACGTGTCGGCCCAGCTGCCGAGCCCGAGGTTTTCGCTGTAGAGCGCAAACCCCGTGCCGATCATGAACAGGCCGAGCAGCGTATTGAACAGCCACATCGCGGTCTGTGCCAACGCGTTGTGTGCGACGGTGCGCGGCGCCTGGCTGGTTAAAAACAGGTAGAACTTCACCTCGTCGAAGAGCTCGCGCCACCACGCACCGCGCCAGATCGGCAGGTAAAACAGTTCGCGGGAGTACTTGTTGCCCACGATGGCCCAGTAAATACGTACGACGAATCCGATCGTGAACACGTACGCCGCGATGAAGTGGATCATGCGCAAGTTGCCCATGAGAAAACGCTCGCTCGCTTCACCCTCCACACTCGGCAGCGGATTCGCGATCAGGTAGCCGGTGACGCCGAGCACGACCAGGGACAGCGCATGCACAACGTGCCAGATCCTGACGGGCAGCTCGAAGACGTAGATGGGCTCGCGGGCGCCGATCCGCTCCGCGCTGCCAATTGCACTGCCATGCATGTCCTCTATCTCCTCAGCGGATCTTGACGCTTGCGAGCTCCTGGCCATCCGGCGAGATCACGTGCGACGCGCAGGCGAGGCACGGGTCGAAGCTGTGGATGGTCCGCAGGATCTCCAGAGGCTGTGCGGGGTCTGCCATCGGTGTGCCCAGAAGCGCCGCCTCGTACGCACCGATGTTGCCCGCGGGATCGCGCGGCGACGCGTTCCAGGTCGTCGGCACGATCGCCTGGTAGTTCTCGAGCTTGCCGCCTTTGATGTGGATCCAGTGGCCAAGTGCGCCTCGCGGCGCCTCGCCGATGCCGACGCCCTTGGTGTCGGCCGGCCACGTCTCCGGCTCCCAGCTCTGCATGTTTGCCGTGGCGACGTCGCCCAACTTGATATTGGCCATCATGCCGTCGAAGACGTCGCGCATCTTGTGCGCGGTCCACGAGCATTCGAGGCCGCGCGCCGCGGTTCTGCCCAGCGTCGAAAACAGCGCCGTCACCGGAAGTTCGAGCGCGGCAAGCAGGCCGTCGACCTGCTCCTTGATGTCCTCCTGGCCGCGCGCGTAAGCGACCAGGTAGCGCGCGAGCGGCCCGACCTCCATGGCGTTGCCCTGCCAGCGCGGCGCTTTGAGCCAGGAGTACTTGGCGCCTTCGTCCAGCGCCTCGATGTTCGTCTTCGTGCCTTTCGCGTTCGGGCCGAGCTCGAACCTGGGCTCGGTCACACCGTCGAACGGATGCAGACCGGCATCCGGGTCCGGATACTCGTACCACGAGTGCGCGACGAACTCCTGGATCTGGCCCGGATCGCGGGGATCGACGTCGTACACGGTGCTGAGATCGCCGTTTAAGATCGCGCCGTTCGGCAGCATCCAGCTGTCGTTCGTGTAGTCATTGGCGATCGCGGGGAATTCGCCGTAGGCCATCACGTTCTTGCTCGACAGGCCGCCGCCGTAGGTCCAGTCCTTGTAAAACGAGGCGATGGCCTTGAGGTCGGGGATGTAGACCTGGTCCACGAACGTGATCGAATTGTTGATGATGTCCGAGACCTGATTCAGCCAGGCCATGTTGACCGCACCGACGGCCCCGGTCTCGTTGACGTTGATCGAGCACGGCATGCCGCCGACCAGCCAGTTCGGGTGCGGATTACGCCCGCCGAAGATCGTGTGGATCTTGACGATCTCCTTCTGGAAATCCAGCGCCTCGAGGTAGTGCGTCACCGCCATCAGGTTGGCCTCGGGCGGCAGCTTGTAGGCCGGGCTGCCCCAGTAGGCGTTGGCGAACGGGCCCAGCTGGCCGGACTCGACGAAGCGCTTGATCCTGTTCTGCACGTCGCGGAAATAGCCCGGCGACGATTTCGGCCACGGACTGATCGCCTGCTGCAGCTCCGACGTCGCTTTCGGGTCCGCATTCAGCGCGCTGACGACGTCGACCCAGTCGAGCGCGTGCAGGTGGTAGAAATGCACGAGGTGGTCCTGAGTGTACTGTGCGAGCATCATCAGGTTGCGGATCGAATTCGCGTTCGGCGGGATGTCGATGCCAAGCGCATCCTCGACAGCACGGCAGGACACGAGTGCGTGCACGCCGGTGCAGACGCCGCAGATGCGTTCCGTGAACGCCCACGCATCGCGCGGATCGCGGCCCTTTAATATGATCTCCAGTCCGCGCCACATGTTGCCGGTCGAGACCGCATTCGTGATCGTGTTGGTCTCGTCGACGTTGACCTCGATACGCAGGTGCCCCTCGATGCGGCAGATCGGGTCGACAACGACGCGCTGGCCGGCGTCGTCGAGCGTGAAGCCGTTCGCCGTTACCGTTCTAGTCATGGCTCGCCTCCTCGGCTTTGCCGCGCCGCATGTGACTGACAACCGAGCCCGCCGCGTGCGCCGCGACGCCTACGGCGGCGGCGCCGGCGAGGATGCCGCCAATACGGTCCGCCGTGGCCTCGGCGCCGCCCATTACGCCGAAGTTCGTGACCGCGCTGTAGAACGACCCCTTGTCCCAGAAGTTGTCTTCCGCACAGCCGAGGCAGCCGTGGCCGGATTTCACGGGCCAGGACAGGCCGCCGTTCCACTCGAGCGTCGAACAGGCGTTGTACGTCGTCGGTCCCTTGCACCCGACTTTGTAGAGGCAGTAGCCCTTGCGCGCGCCCTCGTCGTCAAAGCGCTCGACGAATTGCCCGGCGTCGAAGTGCGGCCGCCGATAGCATTTGTCGTGCAGCCGCTGGCTGTAGAACATTTTCGGCCGTCCCTGGCGATCCAGCTCCGGCAGGCGATCGAACGCAATCATGTAGGTGATGACGCCGGTCATGACTTCGGCGATCGGCGGGCAGCCCGGCACTTTCACAACCGGCTTGTCGAGTATGACCTTGTGAATCGGGGTGGCCCGCGTCGGGTTCGGCCGCGCCGCCTGCACGCAGCCCCACGACGCGCAGGAACCCCACGCGATGATCGCCTTGCAGTGATCGGCCATATGGCGGAGCTTCTCGACGTACGGCCTGCCGCCCTGGATGCAGTACATGCCGTCTTCGTTCAGCGGCGGATTTCCCTCGCAGGCCAGGATGTAGCGCCCGTCGTATTTCTCGATCGTCTGCTCGAGCAGCTCCTCGGCCTGGTGGCCAGCGGCCGCCATCAGCGTGTCGTCGTAGTCGAGTGAAATCATCGACAGCACGACGTCGCCGGCGAGCGGGTTACCCGAGCGGATGAACGACTCGGTGCAGCAGGTGCACTCGAGTCCGTGCAGCCAGATAACGGGTGTGCGCGGCTTGGTTTCCAGGGCATGTGCGATTTTGGCGGCGAACTCGGGTCCGAGCCCCAGACCCGCAGCGGTCAACGTGCAAAATTTCAGGAAACTGCGGCGCGTGATGCCATGACGGCGCATCACGTCATAGAACGTTTCTCGATCGGCAAGCATGGCAACGGCCCTCGGCAGCGCGAATGCGTACGCTGGTTGACCGTCGGTATCTGCCGGATCCACGTCCCTGCGACTGCGGGTCCCGGCCGAGCCCGACACGGCCACGCAGCCTTACCATAATGCGCCCGGCCGTTTTCGGAGGGCATTGTGGTTCCTACCTATTTCGTCGCCGCCCGGACCACGTCGGCGATGATAGCGATACCGCGCCGTACCGCCTCGGGCTGCTGCGCGAACGTGATGCGGATGCACTCGTCGCGGTGCCGCCAGTCGTCTTCGAGTCCCGGAAAGAAATGCTGACCGGCAATGACGAGCACGCCGAGGTTTTTCAGGCGTCGGTACAGCTCCTCGGCGGTTATAGGCAGCCCGGGAAACCACAGCCAGAGGAAAATCGCACCCTCAGGCACGTGGACGCGGAAGTCGAGGCCGTCCATGCACTCGCGCACCCAGTCGACTGCGTCGGCAGCTCGCCGGCGATAGAACGGCGCTATAACGTTTTTGCTCAGCTCCAGTAATTCGCCGCTTTCGATCATGCGCTCCACGAGAACCGGTCCTACGCTGCCGACGGAAAGGTGCATCAAGGCGTTCATCGCGCTGATGGATTCGATCATCGTTTCGTTCGCAATGATGATCCCCGTGCGCACGCCCGGCAGCCCAATTTTCGACAGGCTCATGCACAGCACCGTGTTCTCGTTCCACACCGGCTGCACCTCTTTCGCCAGGATGTTCGGAAACGGTGCGCCATAGGCATTATCGACGATGAACGGCACATTGTTCTTTTCCGCAAGCGCAGACAGTTTCGCCACCTCCTCGTCGGTAAGCACGTTGCCCGTCGGATTGGTCGGGCGCGAGACGCAAATAGCGCCTGTGTGCTCGTCGACGCTGATCGCGTCGAAATCTACAAAGTATTTGAACAGGTTGTCGTCGAGGAGCTCTATCGTCGGTCGGTTCGAGACGAAAAGGTCGTCGCTGAGCCCGACGGCGCTGTAGCCGATGTACTCGGGCGCAAGGGGCAGCAAGATCTTCTTGATCGTGCCGTCCGGCATGTCGCCGGCGAGCATGTTGAACACCATGAAAAACGCGTTCTGGCTGCCGGAGGTCAACGCAATATTGTCGGCGGTCACCCCCCAGTCGAAGCGCTCGTTGAACAATGCTGCCAGCGTGCGGCGAAATCGCTGCTCGCCGACGGGGGGCGCGTACGTGCCGGCCATGCGCGCGAAGCGATCGGGATCGGCGGCGATTTTCGCCAGCTCCTCACGGTAGCGCTTCTCTACGGCCGGGATCCGCGCCGGATTACCGCCGCCCAGCATCGCCACGGCATCCGCGCTCGCGAGCGCCTCGCCCATGTCGTCCATGAGCTCTTTCGCGCCCGTGAGCCGGGTTACGCGATTGCCGAATCTCGAGTAGGCCACCGCGGATTCCTTGCGTACGCGCAAATTCGGATCGTGCTCAGCGCACCGACCCCGACGCGCGATTCAGGTGGCCTGACCGTGCAGGCTGTGATCCACTGTGGGCGGCGCGATCGTACGCACTTCACGGCCATGAAACGCGCCATCGCGAATTTCCTGGAACATTTCTTCGACGACCTGTCGGCCTCCGTCTCCGGCGTGATAGATGTTGGACAGAAAATACAGCGTGCGTATCGCCTGATCCGTGAATACGAAAACCGAATCGACAAACTCATTGTCGGCAAACGTGGGCGAACGATGTCCGTCGAAAACCAGCTCGCAATTCCTGAATACGCAGTGGTGATATCTGTTGTCGGCGAGCTCGATACGCTCGTTTTCGAAGGTCTGGCCATTATGGTTCATGCGCGTAATCCCTCGTTTTGCTCACAGCTGGTGTTCGTTCCCGATAGTTCGCAAATTTTCAGCGCGCCGTGCATGGTCCGAGTTGACCAGACAGGACACTAGATCTCGTAGCCGCGCTCGTCGTGCATCACCAGGTCGAGTCCCTCTGTTTCCTCGTCCGGCGTTACGCGCAGCGGCAGGAACAGGTTGATCAACTTCAGGAGCACGAATGTCACGACGCCGCACCACATAACCGTTGCAACCATGCCGATGAATTGGACGCCGAGCTGACTTGCAACCGTCGCGCCTTCTGGCAGGCCCATGCCGCCCAGATTCGCATTCACAAACACCGCGGTGAGCAGGATTCCGAGCATGCCGCCCACACCGTGCACGGGGAAGACGTCGAGCGAATCGTCGATCTGGAGCTTGCGCTTCAGGAACATC
>JBFHXQ010000030.1:0-13947 GCA_041598895.1 Woeseiaceae bacterium
AAAATCCAGCACTGGCCGGGCCGCATGTACGTCTCTTTATCGGCACAATAAAACGTAACCTTCGGATTCGTGATTACAGGGATGTGAATTCGGACACGCGTGTACCAATGATAATTAAAGTCAACATGCTGAGAGACCTCGGCGCCTGCCCCGAGCTTCATGAACCGGGACCGGCCAAACACTTCGCCAAAGCTCGCCAGTACCTGGCGAGTATAGGGGCAGGCCTTTAGATGGGGCGTTTCAACCATCTCGCCGTGAAAATCGTCATTATCGTCGCCGCCGCGAGAAATCAGCGCAACGGCCGAATTGCCGTGCATTCGGTTCGGGTGCGCCATCCACGCTGAATGCGGAAGGCTTTCGCTCTCTGCCGCTAGGCGCGCTGCGTCGAATGCATAAGGCAGGCGAATAAATGGCTGTGCCAATTCCACGAACGGCTCCGAAGGTGCAAGATCGTGTCGAATTGTACCGTAACTTGTTTTGTGCCTGTCGCTGATGTTCTATGCGGTGCATCGGCGAGTTCTCGCGCTGACACGTGAATCTCGCGCCCGTGGAGAGAGACATGACGGCACCGATCGTGTTCTTCGATATCGCCGGCCCGGATGCCGGGGCCTTACGCGCGTTCTATCACGACGTATTCGCCTGGGACATCGGCGACGATGGCCGCTTCGCAACGCCGGTCGTGGCGCCGCTGGACGCAGCGATCCGCGAGGACCCGGCCGAAAAGCGCCTGTACATCGGCGTTGCCGACGTGACGGCCAAGCTCGCGGAAATCGAGGCGCACGACGGTACGATCGACGTGCCGCGATTCGAAGTCCCGGGCGTCGTCGTGCTCGGCCTGTTCCGGGATCCGGCCGGCAACCCGCTCGGCCTCGTCGAGATGGACGGCGACAGCGTCAGGATTCCCTGAGCGCTGCCGGAACGGTAAGCCCGTCGCCTCAGTCCTCGTCGCCAGGCGGCTCGGTAATTCGACTGACGCGGACCTGGCCGACACGGCGATCCTGCAGGCTCAAAACCTCGAGGCGGAAGCCCTCGACGACGAGGTCCTCGCCCACTTTAGGCATGCGCGCGAGCTGCGCCATGACGAGGCCCGACATCGTATTCGCGTCCAGCTGCGCAGGCACATGCAGACCAATTTCGCGCTCGACGTCGCCGAGCGACGCAAGTCCGTCGACTTCCCAGGTCTGATCGGCGGTCGCCGTAATCGTGGCAGATCTCTGCACGTCGTCGGTTTCGTCGTGAATCTCGCCGACGATTTCCTCGAGAAGATCCTCGAGTGTGATGATGCCGAGAAACGCGCCGTATTCGTCCACGACACAGGCCATCTGTGCCTGCTGCTCGCGCAGCAGATCGAACAGCTTCGAGACGCGCTGGTATTCCGGTACGACCATCGGCTCACGGCAAAACCGCCTGAGGTCCTTCCACGGCTCCTGCTCGCCGTTCAGTAGCGCCTGATGAATATCCCTGGCGAGCAAGATGCCGACGATCGCGTCATCGTTTGCGCTGTCGAGCACGGGAAAGCGCGAATGGTCGATCGTGCGCAGCGTCGTCAACGTGTCCTCGGGGTTCGCCGCGACGTCCAGCGCGTGCACGGAATTGCGCGGCACCATCACGCGGCCTGCGCTGCGCTCGTCGAACTCGAACAGGTTGCGCAGCATGACCGCCTTGTCGTCACGCAGCGCGCCGTATTCCCGCGACGTTGCGACGAGGCCTTTCAGCTCATCGCCGGTCAGCACCTCGGCGTGCGTGGCCTCCTCGACGTTGAAAAAGGACAGTATCGCCGCGGTGCTCCTGTTGAGAAGCCAGTTCAGCGGATAGACGAAAACGTAGGCGACGCGCAGCGGATAGGCGCACCACTGCGACACCGGCTCGGCCTGGCGTATCGCGAGCGTTTTCGGTACCTGCTCGCCGACGACGATGTGCAGCGACGAGAACAGCAGAAACCCGATGATGAACGCGGTCGTGTGCAATAGCTCTTCGGGAAAGCCGGCCCAGTGAAATGCCGGTTCGAGCAGCGCGGCAACGGCGGGCTCGCCGATCCAGCCGAGACCCAGCGATGCCATCGTGATGCCGAGCTGACAGGCCGCGAGGTAGGGCTCGATATCGCCCTGGATGCGCAGCGCAAGGCCTGCGCTGCGGCTGCCCGAGAGCGCCATGTTCTCGAGGCGAAATCCGCGCGCCTTGACGAGCGCAAATTCGGCGGCAACGAAAAAGCCGTTTGCCGCAAGCAGCAAGACGATAGCAACAAAGCTATACGTAACGTTCATGTCGTTTATCCTGATCGTGTTCCGGAGCTTTTTTCCGGCGGCGGGACGGATGGCCGGGTCGGGCTCGAGTGGTGCTCGGCATATACACTGCCTGCCCGGGATTATCGGTCAGTGGCGGATTAAACTGAACAACCCGCTTGTATAAAATTCCTCTAATCTGCTGATCCGGGCCTGTGCTGCGTCTCGACGAGACCGGATTGCCTGCCATCAAAACAAAGGGAGATTGCAATGTTGACGTGCCTGAAGATCGACCGGCAGTCCGGTGACTACGAGGACGGTGGAGCCGAACTGCTCGAATCCGCGGCCGATGACGATCGCCACTGGCTGTGGGTGAACATCGACGGCGCGATGGACGAAGAGACGACGGCATTGCTGAGCACGCGCTTCGGGCTGCACACATTAGCGCTGCAGGATGCCTCGCGGAACCGGCATCCGCCGAAACTCGAGACGTTCTCCGATCACACGTTTCTGATCTTCAAAGGTCTGGCCGCGGACTCCGACAGCATTGACTGCCGAACGATCCAGGTCCCGGTTTTCATCAGCGAGCGGTACCTGGTCACGCGGCATTCCGACGATTCGCCGTCGATACGTAAAACGCGGCGGCTGCTCGAGACGGATGTCGAGTTGCGCAAAAGCGGTCCCGGAAGCGTTGCCGTCAAACTGAGCCGCGCGATCGTCGACCGTTATCTGAAGGTCCTGCTCGATCTCGAGCCGCGGCTGGAGGAGCTCGAGGCAGAGCTGACCGGCGATGATGCAGAAGCGGTGTTGAACGAGCTCGTCGCGCACCGGGCCGACCTGATCAGGCTGCAGCGGGTTTTTCATTACCAGGTCGAGGTGACCGAGAAGCTGCAGGCGCAGTCGCTGCCGGGCTTCAGCGAGGCGGACAGGCACGGGCTCGTCGATCTCCACGAGCAGGAGGCACGCGCCCGGAGCTTGTGCACACTGTATTATCAGCTGGCCGCCGACCTGATCGAGGGCTACATCTCGGTGTCCTCGCACCGCCTGAACCAGATCATGAAGGTACTGACGATCATCACCGCGGTGTTCGTGCCGCTCAGTTTCCTGGCCGGCATATACGGCATGAATTTCGAAAACATGCCGGAGCTGAGCTCGCAGTGGGGCTATTTCGCGCTGCTGACCGTGATGGGGTCGGTCGCGGTCACGCTGCTGTACATCTTCCGCCGCAAGCGCTGGCTTTAGACGGCAGTGTGTACCAGCCGACGACAGTCGCGGAGGCAACTCGGTTGCGAGAAAAGCGCTACGAGCCGCGCACCAGCTGCAGGCTGTTATCGATCAGTTCCAGCCGTGGGGAACGCACCGGGTAGGTTGCGAACGCCGAGCGGTTGAAGACCGGCGCATCCGACACCCGGTGCATCAGGCCGAATTCGATGTCGCGCTCGACCATGTGTCGGGGTAAATACGCGCTGCCGCCTATGGAACTCAGGTATTCCAGCGCCATTTTCACGTGCGAGACACGCGTCATCGCCTCGGGCGCGTCCGGAAATGCGCGCCGATGGTCGATGCCGAACGTCAGGCCCCAGTCCACAAATACGTAGTCTTTCGACAACGCGTGCCTGATCGTCTGCCCGGGTTTCGTCGACACACAAATCAGCTCCAGCGTTGCGACGTGGCGTATCTGCATGATGTCCAGCTGTGCCGGCTCGAGCATGATCGCAACGTCGAGCGTACCGTCGATCAGTCTGCGGGTAAGAACGTCGGGCGTCTGGGATTCCGCAATGATTGCCAGCGTCGGATGATGTCGCCTCAGGTTGTGCAGCCAGCGCTGCAGCAAGACGTCCCACAGGCGCAGGCTGCCGCCGATCACGAGCTGGTCGCTGGCTTCGGCCAGCGCCACGTCCTGGCGCGCTGCCCGCCACGTCGCAATCATGCGTTCCGCATGGCGGATGAGGCGACCGCCCTCGGGTGTCAGACGCATCTCGCGGCGGCTACGTTCGAACAGCATCACGCCGAGCTGATGCTCCAGGCTTTTCAGCCGTGAACTCACCGCGGCCTGGGTGACGTTCAGGGCTTCCGCGCTGCGGCCGAAGTGCCGGGTGCGATTGAGCTCGAGAAAGGTGCGCAGCAGCTCCAGATCCATCGACCTATTATAAAAATTAATTATTGAAATGGTAATAAATTTTAGTTGGATTTATTAAAGCCCGTTGCCTAGGCTGCGTTTCTCCCTGCCCGCCAGGGCGGGACTTTGTTTGGGCAACGACATTTGGAGGACCTATGAAAATCGCAGCCAAGCACACAGCACGCTTCGCGTGCCTCGCCATGCTGATGGTTCTGGGCACGGCAGCCACCGCCGAGAACGATCTGCGCACCACGCTGTTCGCGCAGGCCGACGAGGCGCTTGCGGCCGCCAACAAGGCGCGCGCAAACGTGCTCGCGCCGGCGAGTTACGCAGCGGCGGCGAAACATTATCGCTCCGCGGAGGACAAGCTGCGCCGCGGGCGGAGCATCGAAAGCATCAAAGCCGACCTCGAGGATGTGGCCCGCGAGCTGCGTAAGGCGGCCGACGCGACGAAACTCGCGAACGTCACGCTGACGGCTGCGATCCAGGCTCGCGACGATGCCGAGGCAGCAACTGCGGCAACCTATGCTGCCAGCGAATGGCGTGCCGCCGAAGAGAAATTCGCGGCAGCCGCAAGCAGGCTCGAGGGCGGCAACGTCAATCAGGCGCGCTCGCGTGCGAAAGCAGCTGAAGAGCTGTATCGCAAAGCCGAGCTCACCGCGATCAAGGCGAACTACCTCGACGATACGCGTCGCCTGATCGCAAAAGCGAAAGACGACCGGGTCGATCGCTATGCGCCGAAGACCCTGGCCAAGGCGGAGATGCTGCTGAACCAGGCCGAAACCGCTCTCAACCAGAATCGCTACGACACCGACGAGCCGCGCAGTCTCGCCAGGCAGGCAAAGTACGAGGCGAAACACGCCGTCTACCTGGCCGAGCAGCTCAAGCCCGTTCGGGACCGCGAAGTGAGTCTGGAGGATTTTGCACTCGCCAGCGAGGAGCCGATTACTCGCATCGCAGGCACGCTCGATCTCGTCGCGGAGCTGGATCAGGGCTTGTCTGCACCGACGCAGTCGATCGTCGCCTCGATCGAGACGCTGCAGAAGGACGCTTATGAGCTGAGCGAACGGCGCACGGAAATCATGGCACTGGAAACGGAAATCCAGCTGCTGAACGGCAAGCTCGGCACGCAGTCCGAGCGCCTGGCCGCACAGGAAGCACAGCGGCGCAAGTTCCGGCAGGTCGAAACCATGTTCTCCCCGGAAGAGGCGCAGGTGCTGACGCAGGGCCAGAACGTGCTGATTCGCCCGGTAGGGCTCGTATTTCCGACCGGGAGCGCGCAGATCGAATCGCAGTACTTCGCGATACTGCGCAAGCTGCAGGACGCGATGCGCGTGTTTCCCGACAGTGAATTCGTCATCGAGGGTCACACGGACTCGTTCGGCGGCGATGAAACGAACCTGCAGCTGTCGCAGCAGCGCGCCGAGGCGGTGCGGGAGTACCTGCTCGCGAACATGCGGGAGCTGCGGGACGAGGACGTCAAGCCGGTGGGATTCGGCGAGTCCCGCCCCGTCGCGAATAACGAGACAGTCGAAGGGCGCGCCAAGAACCGCCGCATCGACGTCGTGATTCGCACGAGGCTGCCCGCGGAACTCGCGGCCAGCAACCAGTAAGCGGAGTCGATCGGGGCCTGCTGGCCCCGATCCGTTTTACACGAATCGTTGACAACAGGTCTGCAAATTTTTAGACGATGACGCCTGGCCGAGAGAATTTCCGACGGGACACGTACACAGCGTTTGCGACGCCGGAGGATCGCTTTGCGTATCTGTGCGAGTTCGACCTCAAGTTGACGGATATTGCCGCCAAGATTGCCCGCATCACTCGCGACATCGACGGCGCCATCGGGGGCGGCAGCATCGAGGACAGCCGACAGCTTCGCTACGCGGTGCGGGCTGCGACGCTCAATCTCGCCAGCGCGCGTACGACGTTCGAGCAGATACGCGGGACCGATGCCGGCACGGCTGAGCTGAGGGAAAAATTGGATCGAATCTGGGACGATCTGTCACAATCCATCGTCCGATTGCTGGCACAGATACCGAGGCCACTCGAATAAGCGCGACGCCGACGTGCACTGTTCCGCAAATGCATACATTTACGACTGATACCGGAGATCGGAATTGAGATTACGATTGCTCATAACACTCGTTCTGCTGATCTTCGTCATGATTTTCGCGGTCCAGAATGCAGAGGTCGTTGAAATTCGCCTGCTGTTCTGGGATGTTAGTTTTCCGCGCTCGCTGCTGATTTTTCTGATGCTGCTGATCGGCATCACGATCGGCTGGTTTTCCCGAGCGATGTACCGGCTGTCACGTAACAAGGATTAAACCGATCCACGTAGCACTGTGATCGACAGCCTGCTATCCGTTTGCAAAGTGAATCTGTGCAATGAGCGCAATGGCCATTATGGGTAAAACAAAATTGTGGACGTGCATACCGGCGCTTTCGGTGGCGTTGATTGTCGCGCTACCGGCGCACGCCGACGAAGATCGCATTGGGTTCCTCGGCTTCGCGCAGCTCACCGGAGAGCATGTGGAATCGAAAGACGGCATCGACTTCGGCGCCGACCGTGTGCGGCTTCGCGGGGATTACGAGACCGGCCGGTTCCTCGCAGCCCTGCAGTTCGAGCTGAACGCGAACAATCTCGACGACCGGGCGCCGGGCGCGCTGCCGAATCTCATTGCGGACCTGTTCGTGCGCTACAGGTTCGACGAACACCACGAAATGCGCATGGGTCAGTTCAAGACGCCGCTGGGCCTCGACTTCAACCGTTCGGGTCACAGCCTCGACGTCACGAAGCGCGGCATGGATGCCGGCCTGGTGCTGAACCGAAACCTCGGCGTCATGCTGAGCGGGCGCAAACTGGCCGAACGCTTCGGCTACGACATCGGGCTGTTCAACGTTGCGGGCCGCTCGAGCGCCACGGCGCATACCGATGCGCAGGATGGCGAGGACAACTCGTGGGTTGGTCGCCTGATGTACGACCACGGACCCTGGCACGTCGAAACGGCGTACGGCGTCAGCGAAAACGCGGGCGGGCCAGGCACCGAGGATTACGGCGTGTTCGACATCGGCGCGTCGTACAGGGACGGTCCCTGGCGACTGTCCCTGGAGTGGATCGAGGGCACGGACGTGCGCGGCGTGACGAACCGCGATGAACGCGTCTGGCTCGCGCACGCCGGCTACCGGGTCTCGGAGCGCTGGGAGCTCGTCGTGCGCCACAACGACGGCGAGAGCGAAGTCGCGGGCGTCGACACGAACCTCAGAAATACCTATCTGGGCGCAACCGGGCAGGTGTTCAAACAAGCTCGCGCCGAGGGCCGCCTGCAGGTGAATTACGTCATAGCCGGCGGCGACGAGGCGAATTATACGGGCGTCCGGGGCTTCCGCTCCGACGCCGTCTTCGTGCAGTTTCAGTGGAAGGTGTCGCGCTGATTCTCCGCACGCGGTTCGCGCTGGGATAAGATAGGACGCGCAGGGCACGGGCAACAACAATGGCTGTGAGCGAATACGAGTCCGAGCTGCTGACCTTCGGATGGCGTGAGTGGGTTGGCCTTCCAGAACTCGGCATACGACAGATCAAGGCGAAGGTCGATACCGGCGCCCGAACGTCTGCGCTGCACGCGTTTTCGCTGCAGACGTTCGATGACAACGGCGCGCGGAGAGTCGAATTCAAGATACATCCCAGGCAGCACGATAACGACAGGGTCATCGTGTGCACGGCCGATATCATCGATGAACGGATCGTCACCGATTCGGGCGGGCACAAGGAACAGCGATTCGTGATCGAGACGCCCGTTTGCATCGGTCCGCACGTCTGGCCGATCGAGATGACGCTGACGTCGCGGGACGACATGCTGTTTCGGATGCTGCTCGGACGGACGGCACTGAAAGGCCGGGCAAAAGTCGATCCGGCGCGCTCCTACGTCGTCGGCAAGAAGAAGCGCCGCAAGAAAAAGGTCTCGACCTGATGCAGAAAAACAAGCCGATTACGATTGGCGAAACCACAGTGATGCCCGGTGAGCGAGCGAGCGTCAACCTGCCGGTTGCCGACCTGTACACGGCGACGTCGCTGTTCATGCCGGTCAAGGTCATCTGCGGGCGCAGCGCGGGACCCGTGATGTTCGTGTCTGCCGCGGTGCACGGCGACGAGCTCAACGGCGTCGAGATCATCCGGCGGTTGCTGAAGCGCAAGCTGCTGCGCTCGCTGCGCGGTACGCTGCTGGCCGTTCCGATCGTCAACGTGCACGGGTTCCTGGATCAGTCCCGCTACCTGCCGGATCGGCGCGACCTCAACCGGTCGTTTCCCGGCAGCCCGAAGGGCTCGATTGCAGCGCGGCTCGCGCATTTGTTCAATACGGAAATCGTCTCGAAGGCCGAATTCGGAATCGACCTGCATACCGGCGCGATCAATCGCTCCAACCTGCCGCAGATTCGCGGGAATCTCGATGATCCCAGGACGCTGGAGCTCGCGAACGCGTTCGGCGTTCCGGTGATCGTGAATGCGAACATTCGCGACGGATCGCTGCGCGCCTGCGCCGCTGATCGCGGCCAGCCGATGCTGATCTACGAGGCGGGCGAGGCGCTGCGCTTCGATGAGGTGAGTATCCGCGCGGGTATTCGCGGTGTCCTCAACATTATGCGCCTGACGGGCATGCTGCCGAAAGCGAAGCAGCGACGTACCACAAGCACGCTGCAAACCGTGCTCGCGCGCTCGACGCGCTGGGTGCGCGCGCCGGACAGCGGCATCGTCAGCGGCAAGGTCAGCCTCGGCAGCAGCGTCTCGAAGGGTCAGCGACTCGCCAGCGTCAGCGATCCGCTTGGAGACGATGAGGCGGCAGTCGAGGCTCCGTTCGACGGCATCGTCATCGGCCGCAGCAATCTGCCGCTCGCGCACGAGGGTGATGCCTTGTTTAACATTGCGGCATTCGAAAGCATGCCGGAAGTCGAGGGCATCGTCGAAGAATTCGCGGCGGCCCACGATGCGGATCCGAACAATATCGGCGGCGTCACCTGAGCCCGCCTCAGATCACTACGGGGAAAACCATGAAAATCGCAATCCTGTCGACGAATCGTAATCTGTACTCGACGAAGCGCCTCGTCGAGGCGGCCAAGGAGCGCGGTCACGACGCGCTCGTGATCAACCACAAGCGCTGCTACATGAACATCACGAGCCACAAGCCGAGCGTGCATTACAGAGGCGAAGCCATCAAGGGTGTCGAAGCCATCATCCCGCGCATCGGCGCATCCGTGTCGTTCTACGGCACGGCGGTCGTGCGCCAGTTCGAGATGATGGGCGTCTATTCCGTCAACGAGTCCGTGGCGATCTCGCGGTCACGTGACAAGCTGCGCGCCTGCCAGCTCCTGTCGCGCAAGGGCATCGGACTGCCGGTCACCGGCTTTGCGAACTCGCCCGACGATACTGACGACCTATTAAAGATCGCCGGCGGCGCGCCGGTCGTAATCAAGCTGCTCGAAGGGACGCAGGGCGTCGGCGTCGTTCTTGCGGAAACGAAAAAGGCGGCGGAAAGCGTGATCGAGGCGTTTCGGGGACTCAAAGCCAACTTCATGGTGCAGGAGTTCATCAAGGAGGCCGGCGGCGCCGACCTGCGCTGTTTCGTCGTCGGCGACAAGGTCGTTGCGGCGATGATGCGCCAGGGCAAGGAAGGCGAGTTCCGCTCCAACCTGCACCGCGGCGGCACGGCAACGCTGATCAAGCTGACGCCGGAGGAGCGCTCGACGGCGGTGCGCTCGGCAAAGGTCATGGGCCTGAACGTCGCCGGCGTCGACATGCTCAGATCCAATCACGGTCCCGTGGTGATGGAAGTCAATTCGAGCCCGGGCCTGGAGGGTATCGAGGCGGCAACGAAAAAAGACGTCGCCGGTATCATCATCGAATTCATCGAAAAGAACGCAAAGCAGGGCAAGACGCGCACGCGCGGTAAAGGCTGAGCGTCGCGTTTCGTTCTCGTAATCCGCAGCAATTGGAAACTTCACGTTGAACTTTCTGTTCGTGTCCATCGATGCGCTGATCAGCGACATTGCATGGCAGGTGTCGCGCGAGGGGCACGAGGTTCGCTACCACATTGCGAACGAGTCCGAGCGCCAGATCGGTGACGGCTTTGTGCCCAAAGTGGACGCGTGGGAGCCGCACGTCGACTGGGCCGACGTCATCGTGTTCGACGACGTGCTCGGGCAGGGCGAAAAGGCGGCGGCGCTGCGGGCGGGCGGCAAGCACGTCGTCGGCGGCACGCCGTACACGGACCGGCTCGAAGACGACCGGACCTTTGGCCAGCAGGAGCTGAAGAAGCACGGCGTGTCGATCATTCCGTTCCAGGAATTCACGGATTTCGACACCGCGATCGAGCACGTCCGCGCGAATCCGTCGGCCTACGTCATCAAGCCGAGCGGCGAGGCGCAGAACATCAAGCGCCTGCTGTTCGTCGGCCAGGAGGACGACGGCAAGGACGTGATTCACGTACTCGAGTCCTACAAGGCGGTGTACGCCGACACGGTGAAGGTGTTTCAGCTGCAGCGGCGTATGTGCGGCGTCGAGGTAGCCGTCGGCGCGTTCTTCAACGGCAAGGACTTCATGGCGCCGATCAACGTCAACTTCGAGCACAAGCTGCTGTTCCCCGGCAACATCGGCCCGGCGACCGGCGAGATGGGCACGTGCATGTACTGGAGCGAGCCGAACCGGATTTTTGCGGCCACGCTCGCGAAGCTCCGTGACCGCCTCGCCGAGGAGGGCTACGTCGGCTACATGGACGTCAACTGCATCGTCAACGGCCAGGGCATCTACCCGCTCGAATTCACGGCGCGCTTCGGTTATCCCACGATCACGATTCAGAGCGACGGGCTGTCGATGCCGGTGGCCGAGTTCCTGAGCGGCATGGCCGACGGCTCGCTCACGACGTTCAAGACGAAGCGCGGATTTCAGATCGGCCTGCGCGTCGTGGTGCCGCCGTTTCCGTACGACGACCCGAAGACGTTCGAGGCGAATTCGAAAGACCGCGTCATCATTTTCCGCAAGCCGAATCGCGACGGCATCCATATCGAGGACGTGCGGCTCGTCAACGGCGAGTGGCTGATCACGGGAAGGTCCGGCGTCGTGCTGGTCGTGACGGGTATCGGCAATTCCGTCAAGCAGGCGCAGGCGCAGGCCTACCAGCGGGTCAGGAACATCCTCATTCCGAACATGTATTACCGCACCGACATCGGCGATCGCTGGTTCGAGGATCACGACAAGCTGCACACCTGGGGCTATCTCAGGCAGAGCTGACGTTCAGCTGTGGAATGATTCGCGCCTGGGCCGCTCTCGCACATCCCTGTGCTTCGCGTCATAAGGACTTCCTGTCCAAAAAGGCGCTCCCACGACAAAGCCTTGGGAGCGACCTTGCCGCGAATGGTTGCTTGGGCGCGAATCGTGGTTAGGGGACATTCCGCTTTAGCGGAATGTCCCCGAAGCTCGGAATGTCCCCTAATCAGCGCCTATGTGTTTTCCGCTATAGTGCGGCATTCCCGGCCACGCAAGAATGGGCCGATCGCCACGCGGGTAAAACGTTCATGCCTTCAGTAAAGTTTTTCGCCATAGCGCCGTTAGCGCTGGTGGCCTGCGCAGCTACACAGTCGTATGACGTGCTGGCCGATTACGAGGAAAAGCAATCGAGCCCGATGGTCGCCGCGCCGGAATCGAAGCCGGGCAGCTACGCGCCGGGAAGCCGCGATCTCGTCAATCATGGTCGCTACATGGTGGAGCTCCTGGGCTGTGGCGTGTGCCATACGGACGGCGCGCTGGTCGGAGAACCGGATCTCGATCGGGCGCTCGGCGGGTCACGGACCGGCATTGCCTACACGAACCCGCTCGAGTACCGGTATCCGGGCGTTGTGTATCCGCCGAACATCACGCCTGACGAGGAGACCGGCATCGGCCGGTGGACGGATCAGCAGATCAAGCTCGCGGTGCGTGCCGGGCTGAGCACGCACGTCGGCCGGCGCATCACGGTCATGCCGTGGCAGGGCTATGCAAAACTGAAGACTTACGATGTCGACGCGATCGTCGCTTACCTGCGCACGGTGCGGCCCGTGAAGCACCGCGTGCCTGCGAATGTCGAACCCGGCACGCGGGCCAGCGAGCCTTTCGTCTATTTCGGGATCTACCAGAGCCGCGATACGAAGCGCTGAGCCGTCGACGACGACGACGGTCTCAGGATTGCAGGTATACTGGCCGCCGTTCGAGGCACCGGTATCCGTGAACGTCCGCGTATGCCCAGCGTTTCCGTCATCTTCACCACCTACAACTCGCCGGACTGGCTGGAAAAGACGGTCTGGGGTTTTGCCTGCCAGACGCACAGGCCCGAGCAGATCGTCATCGCCGACGACGGTTCGACGCCGGAGACGAAACAGCGTATCGATACGTTGCGCAACGAGACGAAGCTCAGCATCGATCACGTCTGGCAGGAAGACGACGGCTTTCGAAAAACGCTTATCCTGAACAAGGCGATTGTCGCGGCGACCGGGAACTACCTGATTTTCACTGACGGCGATTGCATCCCCCGCGCCGACTTCGTCGAGACCCACTTGAAACACGCGGAGCGCGGCCGGTTTTTGTCCGGTGGCTATTTCAAGCTGCCGATGGAAACCAGCCGCGCGATCACGAAGGACGACATCGTGAGCGGCCGCTGTTTCGACGTCGACTGGCTTCGCGCGCACGGGCTCGAGAAAACATACAAGGCGGCGAAACTGACCGCGAAGGGTTGGCGCCAGGCGCTCTACAATCGATTGACGCCGGCCGGCGCCACCTGGAACGGGCACAATGCGTCCGGCTGGCGCGACGATATCCTCGCGGCAAACGGCTTCGACGCCCGCATGCAGTACGGCGGCGAGGATCGGGAGCTTGGCGAGCGGCTGATGAATGCCGGCATAAAGCCGAAACAGATACGCTACAGTGCCGTGTGCCTGCATCTGGACCACGCTCGCGGTTACGTCGACGAGACCGCGATCGAGAAGAACCGGGCGATCCGCCGCGAGACGCGGCGCAGCCGTCGCGTACGCACGGAGCACGGCATCAGCTCGCTGCCGGATGCGCGGTAACGGCACCCGGTTCTTGGATTCGAGCCGCTGCGCTAGACTGACCGTGACATCAACCTGACCGAGACAAGCAATGAGTCTGATCAACGTGCCCGTGTCCTTCGGCGAGGTGATCGACAAGATCACGATCCTCGAAATCAAGTCGGAACGCATTGCCGGCGAGGAGAAGCTCGTCAACGTGCGCCGCGAGCTCGAACTGCTGGAGCGGACCTGGAATGAAGCGGTCGCCGGCAAGGCGGACGTCAGCGATGCGCGTGCGCGCCTCAAGGCCGTCAACGAGGAGTTGTGGGATATCGAGGACGAGATCCGGCTGAAGGAGCAGGCGAAGGCGTTCGACGATGAATTTATCCGGCTCGCGCGCGCGGTGTACGTCACGAACGACCGGCGCGCGGCCATCAAAAAAGAAATCAATCTCGTGCTCGGCTCCGAGCTGGTCGAGGAGAAGTCGTACCAGGATTACACCTGAAAGGTGATCGCGGCTGGAAGCCGCTCCCACAATAGCTTCGTGGGAGCGGCTTC
>JBFHXQ010000031.1:0-13663 GCA_041598895.1 Woeseiaceae bacterium
GCTTTCCGTGACGTCCTGCAACGTCAGGTCCGGCTCGACTACTTCAAAGCTGTACTTGACGGGGTCCGTTCGACGGTACTGAACAACCATATCGATGAACACGTACTGCTCGTCCGCAGTGAGCATTTCGGTACGGTAGGCATAATTCGATACCGCGTTCGTATTCACCAAGTCGACGGTCTCTATCGGAAACGGCCAATGCCAGTGCAGACCCGGCATCGTTGTTGTCGTATACGCGCCGAAGCGTTGCACTACGCCACGTTCCGCCTCATCGACCCGATAAAAACCTGTCATCGCCCACGCGATAATGAGCAGAATGACGAGAATTGCCGCACCGCCGCCGCCGGCACCTCGGCCGGCACCGCGACCACCGGCGCCGCCGCCGAATAGCCCGCCGAAGCGCTTTTGCCAATTCTCGACAATCTGATCGAGGTCCGTGGGCTTGTCGTCATCCCTCTTCCAGGGATCTTTTCCGTTACCGGATTCATTCCATGCCATAGGTCTCTCAATTCCCGATTGCGGTCGTTGTCGATGCACAGTTAGGCACCGGTTCTAATGCATTTGCCGGCAGACTCTCACGCTTCAGGAAGCGCTTCAGATCGCTTTCCGACATCCTGATTTCCAAGCGCCAGCCGCCGTCCTCAGCCGACTGCTCATGAATGACAGCGCCAAGTTCGAAAAGTTTTGCTCGTGCACGTCCCTTGCCAGCGTCCAGGCAAAGCATTCCCTGCAGCATTTCCTTGCGCAACCGATCGGCAATAGCCTCGAGCAACGCAGGGACACCGACACCCGTCCGAGCAGAAATCCATACGGCGTGGCTTTCACCCCGACGACTTGCGGAAATTCGCGGTGGCCGCGCCAGCTTGTCGATCTTATTGTAGACTCGAATCTGCGGTACGCGGTCGGCGCCGAGTTCGGCAAGAACCGCATTCACCTGTCGTACACGCTGCCACCGGTTCCCGTCGCTCGCGTCAATGAGATGCAGAATCAAATCCGCCTCCCGAGCTTCCTGCAGCGTCGAGCGAAACGCCGCAATGAGTTCATGCGGCAAATCACGTATGAAACCTACGGTGTCCGCGAGCACGAGCTCCCGGCCACCCGGCAGTTCGAAGCGTCGCACCGTGGGATCGAGCGTTGCAAATAGCTGATCGCGAACATACACGTCGGAGGCCGTTAATCGATTGAACAGTGTCGATTTGCCGGCATTCGTGTAGCCGACCAGCGCGACCGTCGGCACCTCGGCCCGAACGCGATTTTGACGGTTCATTGTACGCCGCGCATCCACCTGCGTCAGTCGCTCATTGAGCTGCCGGATACGATGGCCGATCAGGCGCCGGTCGGTTTCCAGCTGAGTCTCGCCCGGCCCGCGGAGCCCGATGCCGCCTTTCTGGCGCTCCAGATGCGTCCAGCCGCGGACCAGCCGCGTGGACAGATGGCGAAGCTGCGCGAGCTCCACCTGCAGTTTGCCCTCGAAACTATGCGCACGCTGCGCAAAGATGTCGAGAATCAATCCCGCCCGGTCCAGGACGCGGCAGCGCAGCTTCTGCTCCAGATTGCGCTCCTGGCTCGGGGACAACGCAGTTGCGCAGATGATAAGCTCGGCGCGATGCCGCTCGACGCTCGAGAGCAATTCCGCCAGCTTGCCCTGGCCGATGAAATAACGTGGGTGCGGGCGGCGGCGTGCACTTACGATTTGATCGACGAGTACCGCTCCCGCGGACCGCGCGAGCTCCTCGAATTCGTCGCGCTCCGCAGGGTCCGGAGCTCCGTCCGGACCGGCATGCAGCAGAATTGCGCGCTCGCCGCTTTGCGGTCGATCAAACAAGCACGGCCTCCCGCGACCGGCTCAGCGGGGAATTAATCCTTGCCGTCTCCGCCGTCGTCATCCGGCAATGGCAGTCGTACGTTCCGGGACGGAACGACCGTGGAAATCGCGTGCTTGTATACCATTTGATTGACACTGTTTTTCAATAGCACCACGAACTGATCGAACGAGTCCACCTGGCCCTGCAACTTGATTCCATTGACCAGATAGATGGAAACCGGAACTTTTTCCTTGCGCAATATATTAAGAAACGGATCCTGCAGTGTTTGCCCTTTCGCCATCGTCGGGTCTCCTTATTCTTTGTTGTCTATATGAACACCGCATCCCGGTGGCGCCGGTTGCCCTTTGCGAAGTTCACCCTAAGCGATTGGAAAGTTTATCACAGGCCCCGTGGGGTACTAGCCCGAAATTTTCGGCGCCAGATGTCTCGCAATAGCATCCGGAGCCCGCTCGGCCAGTGCATCAATCTGGTGAAGTCTCGAATTGCCGCGCAGCCAGGTGAGCTGGCGCTTGGCCAGCTGCCGCGTTGCCACCAGCGCGTTACGTTTTGCCTCTTCGAGCGAACACTGACCCGCGAGGTGGGCCCATAGCTGGCGGTAGCCAACCGCACGCATCGAGGATTGCTCGGGTGTCAGGCCCGGACGCTGCCGCAGCTGCCTGACCTCGTCGAGAAAACCTTTTTCAATCATTGAGTTTAGCCGCTTTTCTATACGCGCATGCAGGTTTTTTCGGTCACTGGGGACGAGCCCCACGGCCACGAAGTCGATGGCCGCGCCCGAGTCACGCCGGCGCGTCGCCGCGTGCCAATTGCTGAGCGGCTTGCCGCTCGCGAGGTATACCTCGAGAGCCCGCTGGATACGCTGCCTGTCATGCGGATTTATCCGCCGGGCCGAAGCAGCATCGACCTCCGCCAGGCGCGCGTGCAATGCTGGCCAGCCCCGGCGCGCGGCCTCGGCATCGAGGCGCTGACGCAAAGCAGGGTCAGCGGACGGCAGCTCCGCCAATCCATCGATGAGGGCGCGAAAATACAGCATGGTTCCGCCAACGAGCAAAGGTATGCGGCGCGCCGCGGTAATGTCCTCGATCTCGGCGATCGCGTCCCGAACGAAGTCCCCTGCCGAGTACGCCTGCTCTGGATCACGAATGTCGACCAGACGATGCGGCACGCGCGCAAGCGTCGCAGGATCCGGTTTTGCCGTTCCAATATCCATGCCCCGGTACACAAGAGCGGAATCGACGCTGATAACGTCGAAGGGAAAGCGCTTGCAGAGACCTACCGCGATGTCGGTTTTGCCTGCCGCGGTGGGTCCCATAAGGCATACGGCGACTCTAGCCATGCTGTCGCTCAGCGGCCTCGCATAAACAGCCTGTCGAGCTCAGACACTGAAATCGTTGTCCACGTCGGACGCCCATGGTTGCACTGATCCGCACGCTCGGTCTGTTCCATTTCCCGCAGCAGTGCATTCATTTCGTGCAGAGTCAGTTGTCGATTGGCGCGTACCGAATGGTGACAGGCCATCGTAGCGAGGTATTCGTGACAGACGGATTCCAGGCGGGCGGTTCCACCAGCGCCAGCCAGATCCGCGATGATATCCCGCGCGAGTGCCTCCGCATCTGCGTCACGCAAGAGCGCCGGCAGCGCGCGGACGATGACGCCTGTCTGTCCCGCCCTGTGCATGTCCATGCCGAGCGATTCGAGCAGTGCCGCGGACGATTCAATTGCATCGGCTTCGTGCTCAGCGACGGAGAGTTTAAGCGGAACCAGAAGCGGCTGCTGCACGACGTTGTGCTCCTCGAAATCGCGCTTCAATTTTTCGTACAGAACCCGTTCGTGTGCGGCATGCATGTCCACGATGACCAATCCGTCGGCATTTGCCGCAAGAACGTACACACCGGCAACCTGCCCGATGGCGAAACCCAGCGGCGGACTGTCCTCTGCGGATGCATCAAAAGCGGTCGCGCCACGGTGATCGCTCGACATGCCTTGATAGGCTGCCAACGATTCCCGGACTCCCGCAGACGTCACTGGCTGCGACGGCCGCAGCGTCATCATGCGTTGCCCCGGTGCAGCGTGTGGTGGAAACTGCGCCGGTGCAGCCGGGCTCGCACCGGGCCTGGTGTCCCGGAGCGCCGCGCCGATCGCCTGGGCAACGACGCCGTGCAAACGCCGCGCATCGCGAAACCGTACCTCGAGTTTGGCCGGGTGAGCGTTAGCGTCCACCGTTGCAGGATCCAACGTCACGTTGAGCACGTATGCGGGAAATCGGCCGTGAAAAAGCACGTCACGATAGGCGTGTCGAACGGCATGCGCGAGCGTCTTGTCGCTGACGCTGCGGCCGTTGACGAACCAGTACTGCAGGTCCGGCTGGCTGCGACTGACCGCGGGCAGTCCGATCCAGCCTGACAGGGCGACACCATCCTGGTCGCGATCGATGAATATGCACTGGCCGGCAAACGCGCTGCCGCATAGTTCGGCGATGCGTTCGAGCCGTGCCTCGGGGGTCGTTGCAGCACTCAGCGCCAGGACCCTGCGGCGATTGTGTGTCAGCGAGAATGCGACGTCCGGCCTTGCCAGAGCAAACCGACGAACCCACTTTTCGATGTGACCGAATTCCGTGCGCTCGGTGCGCAGAAAACGACGCCGGGCGGGCGTATTGAAGAACAGGTCGTGCACTGCGATCGTTGAGCCGGTCGCATGCGCCGCCGGTCGCAGCTCGCTGGTCACACCGCCCTCCACATCGATTTGCCATGCACGGTCGTCGGACGCCTGCCTCGAAACCAGACTGACTCGCGCGACCGAGGCGACGCTCGGCAGCGCTTCGCCTCGAAAACCGAGAGACGCGATCGCGTCCAGATCCTCGAGGCACTCGATCTTGCTGGTCGCATGCCGGGACAGCGCGAGTTCCAATTCGTCGCGCGCAATGCCGGTGCCGTCATCGCGCACGCGGATCAATCCCGTGCCGCCGGCAAGCACGTCGATCGCGACACTTGAGGCGCCCGCGTCGAGGCTATTTTCGACGAGCTCCTTCACGACCGAGGCTGGACGTTCGATTACCTCGCCTGCCGCGATCTGATTGATCAGGTGATCGGGGAGTTTCTTGATCGGCATGCGGCATAGCGGCTCGGGGTGAACCCGCCATTCTTTCAAAACGCCGCCGCTTTGTCTTGGCCTCTGTTTCCAGGCGTCGGACCGCGGGAACGCGTAATCAGGTACCTGCGAAAACCGGGATCGCCAGCGTCTGCCCGATCCGAATGTTGTCGCTCTTGAGCTGGTTTGCAGCCCGGATGGCCGCAGCGCTCACGTTGTACCTGTGCGCTATCTCCGACAACGTGTCACCGCGCGAAATGACGTGACGAACCTGACGTATGGGGCTCTTGCGAACTTCGGCCGCAATGCGGGTATCCGGCGGCGGATTGGTATAGAAATACTTGCGAATGCCGGCAAGGATGGCGCCCGACAGCCGGTCCTGGTGCTGCCGGTCGCGCAGTTTCCGCTCCTCGCTCGGATTGGAAATGAACGCGGTCTCGACCAGAATCGACGGCATGTCCGGAGATTTCAGCACGATAAATCCCGCCTGTTGAACGCGACGCCGATGAACTTTGCCGATTTTCGCCAGTTCACCGATCACTTTCGCGCCTACGTCCAGGCTCGCGCTCAGCGCCGCATTCTGCGAAAGATCGAGCAGCACCGATGCTAGCACGGCATCTTTATCGCCGAGGTCGACGCCACCGACGCTGACCGCCGCGTTCTCGCGCACGGCAAGCTGGCGCGCTGCCTCGTCACTGGCGCCTTTCAGGGACAAAGCGTAGACAGACGCGCCGCTTGCACGACGGTCGTTCACGGCGTCCGCGTGGATTGATACAAAAAGGTCGGCGCGACCCTCACGGGCAATCCTCATGCGCTGCCGATGGTCGATGTAATAATCACCCTTGCGAATCAATATGGCGTGCATGCCAGCTTCATCATTGATGCGCGCAACCAGGCGCTTGGCGATGGCAAGCGCCACATCCTTCTCCCGGGTTCGTCCCCTGCCGACCGCACCAGGATCATGGCCGCCATGACCCGGATCGATCGCGACGACGATGTCGCGACCTGGCGTATAGGATTCCGTCGCGCGCTTCACCGCCTGCGGCGCTCCAGAGCGTTGAAGGTCAATTACCAGCCTGTCTCCGTAGCGCCCGTTCGGGCCCGCGGTGAAGCTGCGTGAGCGCACGTCCTCGTTGAGGTCCAGCACGATTCGCAGCTGGCCGCCGGCACGCACGGCGCTGCGTACGGCGCGGACCGCACCGACGCCGGAGGGCAGCGACCTCAAATGATCCGCCAGGCGACCGGACTTAAGGTCGACGACGAGGCGCTCCGGGGCACGCAACGTAAAAATGTTGTGGGGCACGGGCGCGCTCAGATCGAGCACGATCCGGGTCTTGCCGCTTTCCGCCCACAGCCGGATATTCTCAACAGTTGGCGCCGCCTCGACTATCGCAGCCAGCGAGAATAAAAGACAGCATTTCAGCAGCTTGGCGCGCATTAATGGTACGGACCCTAGCTTGGCGGATTATGTCCGGTGAGTATACCGTCGCGCCCGAAAAAGCCAATGATTTATGTTCAAAATTATAGAGATAAGGGCGTTTATTCGATCCTGTGTGAAATTGTGCAGACCGCGACATTCGGCCGCTCGCCTCAGCCCCGGGCCCGCGCGGATCGGGTTGTTTCCAGGCAGCGGACAGCCTCGCGACCCCGAGCACTGAGGCCCTCGACCTGGACCTTGCGCCCCGGGCCCAGGTAATGGAACGTCAGCCGGATGTCGGCAACCATGGTCACGCCCGGCGCGCGCTCCGGCCATTCGATCAGCCGCAGGCCATCATCGAGTTCAGCGTAGCCGAGAAAGAACAGCTCGTCCTCTTCCGCAATCCGGTACAGGTCCAGATGGTAAACGCGACCGCCACGCACCTCGTACGGCTCGATCAGCGTGTACGTTGGGCTCGGCACCGGGCCTGGATACCCGAGACTGTGAATGAGCGCGCGCGCGAACGTGGACTTGCCGGTGCCGAGCTCTCCGGCAAGCAGCACGACCCAGCCCGCCCCGATCTCCGGCAGACAGGTGCCAAAGTCCGCGGCAAACCGTTTCGTTTCCGCGGCGTTCGTCAACGTCAGCTGCACGGGTTCACGACCGCGCGCAACTCCGCAATGAGATCCAGTGCGAGGAGACCGCGTTCGCCGCCCGCGGCCGCTCGGTCGCCTGCCTGCGCATGTACGGCAACGCCTGCAGCAGCGGCGTTCTCCGCTGAGAGCCCCTGGGCGATGAATGCCGCAACGATACCGGTCAGTACATCGCCCATGCCCGCCGCCGCCATTCCCGGGTTGCCGGCCGTGCAAAGCCAGGGCGCAGCGTCGGCTGCCGACACCAGCGTGCCGGCGCCTTTCAGAACCGCTGTGCCACCGAATCGCTCGCGAAGCGCGGCCAGCGCAGCGCCGCGGTCGACCTGGATATCGGCGACGGACTTCCCGAGAAGCAGGCCCGCCTCACCAGGATGCGGAGTCAGCACCCGATTGGCGCGCTGCCCTGGATTCTTCGCCAACCAGTAAAGGGCATCTGCGTCCCAGACTGCCGGGCGCGCATCGTCGACCAGACGATCGAACAACGCTCTCGCCCATCGGGAGCGCCCGAGCCCGGGCCCGAACGCGACAACGTCCGCGCGCTCCAACAAGCTGTCTATGTCCGCGGCGCTTGCGACGCCGTGCGACATAATCTCCGGTCGCGATGCAACGAGCATCGCAGCATGTTCCGGGCTCGTAGCGACACTGACCCGCCCAGCCCCGGCGCGCAGCGCCGCCTCGGCACAGAGCCGTGCCGCTCCCGGCATGCCGCTGCCGCCGCCGACGACCAGCACGTGACCGAAGTCGCCCTTGTGTGCCGCTCGCCGGCGCCGCGGCAAAAAGCCGTCGAGGAGCGCATCGTCGATGCGACGAAACGCAGGCGGTACTTGGCGCCGGTAATCGTCCGGAATGTCCAGCCCGGCGAACGCGATGTCGCCCGCGTACTCTGGCCCATCGCCGGTAAACAGGCCGACTTTCAACCCGACGAACGTCACCGTGAGGGTTGCCTTGACCGCAATACCGAGCACCGCACCCGTATCGCCGTGCAGGCCCGTCGGAATGTCCAGCGCAACGACCGGTCCTGCGTGACGGTTTATCGCTGCGACAGCGCGCGCGAAGTCTCCTGCGACCGGGCGCTCGAGCCCGCTGCCGAGAAGCCCGTCCACGACGATACCTGCGTCAGCGGCGAGCGTGCCGTCAAATGTCTGAACGGCGCCGCCGGACCCGACGAAATCCGCAAACGCCGATTTGGCGTCGCCCTGCAAGCGTTGCGGGTCGGTCAATGCAAAGACCGAAGCGACGTGCCCGGCCGATCGCAGGAGCCGCGCAGCCACGTAACCATCGCCGGCGTTATTGCCCGCGCCGCAGAAGACCGTCCAGCTCCGCGCATCCGGAAAACGCTCGCGCGCAATGGCGACGGCTGCCTGTCCGGCCCGCTGCATAAGGGTATAGCCCGGTATACCGCGCTCCTCGATGGCAATCCGGTCGATATCGCGAACCGCGGCGACGGTATAGATCTCTCTGGGTAAGGCAGGCATTACGGGGATTATACTGGCGCATCACTCGGCCTAGGTAACGGGCAAAATGACAGGTCGCCCCTACGACAATGAGGAGATGGCCGCTCTCAAAACCGCTATTCGGAGCTGGGGGCGCGAATTTGGATTCCAGCAGGTCGGCGTCAGCGACGTCGACCTGTCTGTCGCCGAGGCCCGCCTGCAATCATGGCTGGCAAAGAATTTCCACGGGACGATGGGGTACATGCAGCGTCACGGGACGAAACGGAGTCGCCCGGACACACTCGTTCCGGGAACGCTGCGAGTGATATCCGCGCGAATGGACTACCTCCCGGAGACGCAGGATGCGGCACGCCGCCTGCTCGATCATCCGCAAAAGGCCTACGTCTCGCGCTATGCCCTGGGTCGCGATTATCACAAGCTGATGCGCAAGCGACTCCGTGACCTGGCGCGGCGCATCGAGACACGCGTTGGCGATTTCGGCTACCGGGTGTTCGTCGACAGTGCGCCGGTCCTCGAAAAAGCCCTCGCCGAAAAAGCCGGTCTCGGCTGGATCGGCAAGCATACGAACCTGATCAACCGGCGAGCCGGATCGTGGTTTTTCCTCGGCGAGCTGTATACGAACCTGCCGCTGCCGGTCGACGCGGCCGCCAGCGATCACTGCGGAAGCTGCCGTGCCTGCCTGGATGTCTGTCCTACTGGAGCCATTGTTGCACCCTACACACTGGATGCTCGGCGGTGTATTTCCTACTTGACGATCGAAATGCGCGGCGCAATTCCGGTGCAACACCGTCAGAGCATCGGCAACCGCATTTACGGCTGTGACGACTGCCAGCTGTTTTGCCCATGGAACAAGTTCGCAAAACCCACGGCTGAGACCGACTTTGCGCCACGCCACGAACTTGACGCAGCGGATCTCTTGGACCTGTTCGACTGGAGCGAGGCGACCTGGCTCGAGAAAACCGAGGGCAGCGCGATTCGTCGGATCGGTTACGACTGCTGGTTGCGCAACGTTGCCGTTGCTCTCGGCAATGCGGAGCCTGCGCAGGCCATCATGGCAGCGCTGAGGCGTCGTCGTGACGAAGTATCTGAACTCGTCCGAGAACACGTAGACTGGGCCCTGGCAATACAGCGCGCGCGGTTCGGTGAAGTAAGCGAGGAGAATACCGATGTTCGTTGCACCTGAATCTGAGTACCTCGTGCCGTTTGACGGCAGCTTTCGCATTCGGGAGGCAAGCACGGCGCCAACGACGGCAGGCCCTGAGCATTCCGGCAAGTTCCGAAAGAATCTTCGTGAGAAGCTCAATCAACTGCAGCGCGTGCTTGCCGCCGGCGACCGGCATGCGGTGTTACTGGTATTCCAGGCAATGGATGCGGCCGGGAAGGACAGCACAATTCGCGCCGTCATGCAGGGCGTCGATCCATCGGGCTGCCAGGTCTTCAGCTTTAAGAAGCCGTCGGATCTCGAACTTGACCACGACTTCCTGTGGCGGACGACCTGCCGACTTCCGGAGCGGGGACGAATTGGAATTTTCAACCGCAGCCAGTATGAGGAAGTGCTTGTCGTCCGGGTGCATCCGCAAATACTGGCCTCGCAGCGACTGCCCGGCGTTGTCAACCTGGAGACGATCTGGACCGAACGGCTACGGTCGATTCGCGAACAGGAGGAGCACCTGGCTCGCAACGGAACCGTGATACTCAAGTTTTTTCTCAACGTATCGAAGGACGAGCAAAAGCGCCGCTTTCTTGCGCGGCTCGACGACTCCTCCAAGCACTGGAAGTTCGAGCCTCGTGACGTCGTCGAGCGGCGTCACTGGGACGCGTACATGGCGGCTTATGAGGATGCGCTGAACCTGACCTCCCGAGCGTGGGCGCCCTGGTATGCCATCCCCGCTGACGATAAGCCGTACATGCGAGCCCGCGTCGCCGAGATCATCATCGACACGCTAACCAGTATCGGACTGCGTTACCCCTCGCCGAATGCTGACGACCTGGAAGCGTTCGCCGCCGCTCGCGTCGAGCTGATGGCCGACTGACCGCCGTAAACCGCAGCCGACGCGCGCGGAGATGGGTGTTTTTGTTAATTCTGTGGCCCAGTTGGTGTTTCTGGATCGGAAATGCCGCAAAAATCGTGCGCTCCGGAAACTCATACCTGCGACGACGCGTTCCGCGCGCCCCCTGAGCACACATGCTGGCGATCAATTCGGACTACAAACGCTCACTGCTCGAAGCCCTGGATCTGTTTCGCGGCGTGCAGCCGGACGATATCCAGGATCCGCTGTCGCGCTGCCAGCGCCGCGACCTCGCTGTGGGCGAAATTCTCCTCGAACCCACCCGAAAAAACGAGCACGTTTTCGTCGTGCTGTCTGGAAGCCTGAACGTGCACCTGGGATCGCCCGATGCACCGGTTCTGACCACAGCCGAGGTCGGAGCTTGCGTGGGCGAAATGTCGATTATCGAGGACCGCGACCCGTCCGCTTATGTCGTCGCCGCGGAGCAATCGCACCTGCTGACAATCCACCAGTCCACACTTTGGGATATGGTCGACGCTTCGCACGAATTTGCGAAAAATCTGCTGGTCGTATTGTCTCACCGCGTCCGTAGCCATAACCGCATTATCGCGGACAATTACGGAGAGCTTCGCAAATTCGAACGGCACGCTCGTACCGACGCGCTCACCGGTTTAAACAATCGATTCACGATGGAAGAAGCGTTTCTTCGAGAAATCACGCGCTGCGAAAAAAACGCCGAGCCAGTGTCGCTCGTCATGATTGATATTGACAATTTCAAGACATTCAACGACACGTTTGGGCACATAGCAGGAGATCGAGCACTGTCGATCGTTGCCGACATTCTGCAAAAACAATTCCGCACGCGTGATTTGCTCGTGCGCTACGGCGGTGACGAGTTTGCGGTCCTGTTGCCGCAACTTGCCGCACCGAAGGCCGTAACGATTGCAGAGCGCGTGTGCGAAGCCGTCAGCGGTGGCGCACATGACGGTGACGACTCACTCATTCAGATTCCGATCCGAATCTCGATGGGAGTCGCCGAACTGCGGGACGGAGACGATCTCGACAAGCTGATTCGCGCCGCGGACGCAGCCCTGTATCGCGCCAAACGTGCCGGGCGCAATACCGTGTCAACCTGAACGCCCCGATCCGTTACAAGATTTCGAACAACTCAAGGTCGGGATCAATCAGATCGTTACGACGATATTGTCGATCAGACGCGCTCCGCCGAGCCGGGCCGCCGCAAGCACCACGAGATCATCGCTATCCCTGTCTGGCTTGCTCAGATCCTCCGCGCGCCGAATCGCGACGTATTCCGGCACGAAGCCTGCGACAGAGAGCTCATCAATTGCCTCTTTTTCCAGGACAGGGAAATTGCGATTGCCTGCCTGCAAAACGTTTCCTATGCGGGTCAAAGTCCGATACAGGATCGGAGCAAGGTTACGTTCGTCTTCGCTCAAGTAGACATTGCGGGAACTCATGGCGACACCATCCGGGTCACGTACCGTTGGTGCCGTTACGATGCGAATCGGAAGATTCAGGTCTTGAACCATGCGCCGTACGACGAGCTGCTGCTGATAATCTTTTTGCCCGAAAACAGCAATATCCGGCCCCACAAGCGCAAACAGACGCGCAACGACCGTCGTTACCCCGTCGAAATGACCCGGGCGAAATGACCCGCAAAAGTTTTCGGTGAGTCCGGGTACACAGACCATCGTCGCGTTTTCGATGCCGAACGGATACACGGTATCAACTTCCGGCGCGAACAACAGATCGGCCTTGACCTGCCTAAGCCGCCGCGTATCGCGTTCGATCGTGCGCGGATAGGCATCAAAATCCTCACCCTCCCCGAACTGTGTTGGATTGACAAATACGCTTACGACCGTCCGCTCGGCATTGCTGCGCGCCTCGTCGATCAGGCTTATATGCCCGGAGTGCAGATTGCCCATCGTCGGCACGAGAGCAATATGGTCGCCCTGCTCGCGCCATTCGTCCAGCTTCTGGATAAGATCCGCCTTGCTCGTGACGAACTGCATGCTCGATTCCGACTCCGGGTCCGTTAAGGACTCAGGAGAAGCAATGCTCGGGCGCCGGGTAGCTGCGATCCTTTACAGCACGGACGTAGGCTTCGAGCGCGGCTAGCGGCGAGTCGTGACCCTTTTGGAAATTCCGCACGAAACGCGGCGTTCGGCCCAGCGTAATATCGAGCACGTCGTAAAGCACGAGTATTTGGCCATCGACATGAGGACCCGCGCCGATGCCGATGACCGGAACCTCAAGCGCCGCCGTTACGGCTTTCCCGAGTTCGTTCGGCACGCACTCGAGCAACACGATATCGGCTCCTGCGTCCTGCAGGCGACGCGCCGCCTCGACCATCGCGTCCGCCTGCTCGGGCTCGCGCCCTTGCACGCGGAATCCCCCGATTTTGTGCACCGATTGCGGCTTCAGGCCGAGATGGGCACACACCGGAATGTCGTGCCGAGCCAGGTGCTTAACGATTTCCAACTGGCCTTCCCCGCCCTCGAGCTTGATCATCATCGCGCCGCCTTCCTGCATCATTCGTACCGCATTTTCGAGTGCCCGGGCCGGCGTCGTGTAGCTCATGAACGGCATGTCCGCGACCAGGAATGCCCGTCTGAGGCCGCGTACGACGGCGCGCGTATGGTAGATGATGTCGTCAACGGTCACCGGAACCGTGGTATCGAATCCCTGAATGACCATGCCGAGTGAATCGCCAACCAGAACAAGATCCGTGCCGGCCGCGTCTACGAGCGATGCAAAGCTTGCGTCGTAGGCCGTCAGACAGGCGATTGGCTCACCCTGCTGCTTCATCTTCCGCAGGGTCGACACGTTGACGGGTGGCTCCGGCATGCCGCGCTGTTCCAGATGCGTATACATACGACGTTGTTCTTTTCAGGCCAGTGCGGCCGCGACCGGGTTGAAGAAATTTCGCCCCCCGGTGGTCTTTTCGATTTGTTCGAAAAGCTGCTCGTAGTCAGCGGTATTGCCGATCGGATCAATCGATGAAGCATTCACGATAAGAAGTGGGCCGTCATTGTAGCTGTAAAAGAATCGCGCATACGCATCGGTGACGCGCTCTAGGTAATCACGGTCGATTGCGCGCTCTGCTGCAATTCCCCGACGTGCAATCCGCTCGAGCAAGGTGTCTACCCCGGCCTGCAGGTAAATCACGAGATCGGGAACGGGCGGCTCGACGTCC
>JBFHXQ010000032.1:0-13203 GCA_041598895.1 Woeseiaceae bacterium
CCCAGGTCCTGCCGTGGTATCTCGGTGAGGCGGAACATCCGGAAACCGCCGTGCTCAAGGTCCTGCATGCCAATGTGCAGGCGAGCAATACCGACGCGGCGATAATTGGCGAGGTTATCGCGACAGAACAGCCGGATGTCGTGTTTCTGCAAGAGATCACCGATCGATGGCTCGAGGACCTCGAGCCGATCTCGGCGACGTATCCGTTTCGACTCGCCGTGCCGCGAGCCGACAAGTTCGGAATCGTCGCGTATTCCCGCATTCCCCCTCTGTCGAGTCGCTCGATTGCCAGCCCGCCGAATGGATATCCGACTCTGCTGCTGCGGGTGAGCGCCGGAGGCCGGCCGCTGACGCTGGTCAGCTCTCACCCACCGCCGCCGCTCGGGCCTAGCGGCCATCGTCACAGGAACGAGCAGCTCGAGAGCCTGGCAGCACTGATGGCGCCCATTGCCGAGTCGAAGGTATTGATCGGTGACCTGAACATCACGATGTGGTCCCACAATTACGCCTCGCTAAAGCGCGCTGGAGGGCTCGTGGATGCGCGTCGCGGTCGCGGCGTGATGCCGACCTGGCCGGTCGGGTTACCGATCGCATCGATTCCGATCGATCACTGCCTGGTCTCGCCGGACATCGCCGTCGTCGACCTGGTAACCGGCCCCGACATCGGCTCCGACCATCGACCGCTGATTGCTCGCCTCGGATTTCAGGAACCCGGCCCGTCGCATCGGGAGATTGCTGCGGCACTTCCCCGCTGACCCGGCCCGGCATCTCGCCCAGCGGCTGAATTGCGTGTACGCTGCAGAGCGCGATGTTGTCTGTGAGGAGCTTACGGCGACGTGATCAAGTCGAGTACGAAGCGTCTGCAGGCCGCCATGGAGGCGGCAACGACGTACGATGAGTGGAAAGCGGCGGCACTTGAACACGACAAGGCGTCGGGCGCGAATCGATGGAAAACGGTCGATCAGTCCACTCTTTTCGACTACGCGTCGATTCGACGCCGGCTCGAGCGCCTCCGATTGATGCGTGCGGAAGAGAATCTGCCGGGTCTGCTATTTACCCTGAATGAGGGCGTGCACGGCAATATCGACGGCATGGGCCGCGGCGATCTGTATGCCAGGGCGAAATTCGGAACCAAACAGCTGATTTCAGATTACGTCGACGAAATTGTCGCGGCGCTCGACGTCCTGGCGAGTGACGATGCGGCGGAGATACCGTTCCGGGAGCGCCTCGACTTTTTTCGACGCGCGCAACACTGCTATGGCTGTACGGCTTTAATGATGAGCGGGTCCGGCATGCTGCTGTTTTTTCATCTCGGTGTCGTCAAGGCACTGTGGGAGCAGGGACTGCTGCCCAACATTCTCTCCGGAAGCAGTGGCGGCGCATTCGTCGGCAGCCTCGTCAGCACGCACTCGGATGATGAACTCCAAAAAATATTCGATCCGGAAAACCTGACACATGAAATTCGCCGCGAAGAAGGGCTGCTCGGCTATTTCGCGGCGTTCAAACCGGAGGTCGCAAAGGTCGAGGAAGTCCATCACGCGATTGAGAGAATGATTGCGGACCTCACGTTTCTCGAGGCGTACGAGCTGACAAGGCGTCATCTCAACGTTTCGATCGCCGCCGCTGAGCGGCACCAGACGTCGCGACTGTTGAATGCGATTACGACACCAAATGTCTACATCCGCGAGGCGATTATGGCGTCGACAGCGGTTCCCGGTTTTTTTCCGGCGGTCGCGCTTGCGGCAAAGAACGAGCGCGGGGAGAGACAGGCGTACCTGCCGTCACGTAAATGGGTGGACGGATCGATCAGCGACGACCTCCCGGCGAAACGGCTTGCGCGACTGTACGGAGCAAACCACTTCATCGTCAGCCAGACGAACCCCCACGTGTTTCCTTTCGTCACCGACCCGAAGCGCAAAAAAGGATTCTTCGAGACGCTCGGATATGCGGGGCGACGTACGGCGCGGGAGTGGATCAACGCAAGTGCAGCGGTGATCGAGAAGCCGCTGGCGCTGAGTCCAACCCTTAGCCGATGGACGAACATTGGACTATCGGTCATCAACCAGGACTACGTCGGCGATATCAACATTTTTCCGGAACGGCGCCTGTTCAATCCGCTGAGGTTGCTTGCGTTCAAATCGACCGACGAGATCATGCAGCTGATCCGGATGGGCGAAAAGGCTACCTGGCCGAAAATCGAAATGGTACGCATTCAGACGAAGATCGGTCGCAAGCTCGATCAGATTCTGAGCGAGCTCGACCGGAGACAACCTTCGGCCGTAGAGCGCGGCGCCCGCAGCGTTGGATGAATGCCACATCACAGCCCGTAAGACAGCGTGAGTTAAGGCTGCCGTGACCACCCCGTTTTTGCTTGTTGTTGCGACGTTGATCGCCGCAATTCTGGCGCTGCGCTTCGCGTTTCCCAATCGGTTTGTACGTCTCGGAATCCGCATCGTGCGCCGGCTTTGCGGTTTTCGCACCCGCAGTCTCGACGTTGACGGTACCGCCTGGCCGTATCTCGTTGCAGGCCCTGAATCCGCTCCAGTGCTGATGCTGTTGCACGGTTTTGGAGGCGACAAGGACAACTGGCCGCTGTACGCGCGGCACCTCCGCCGGGCATGCCGCATTGTTATTCCAGACCTGCCGGGGTTCGGTGACAACGTTCGGAATCCCGCCGCGGACTACCGTATCGCCGCTCAGGTGCCCAGGCTGCACGAGTATATCAATGCGATGGGCATCGACCGCCTGCATCTCGGTGGCAATTCGATGGGCGGCGCATTGGCGCTGAAGTACACGCTGACCTATCCGGCGCGGGTGCTGACGCTCGCGCTGCTCAATAACGCCGGTATCGACGGGGGTCGCAAGAGTGATATCGAGATTGCTGCGGATCGTGGTGAAAGTCCGCTCACGGTTTCGTCGCTGGACGAATTCGATGAACTCATGGCGCTCATTACGTATCGGCCAATTCCATTGCCGCGCGTCGTGAAACGCGTGATCGGCGAAGAAGCCATTCGCCGCCAGCAGTTTCTGCATCGAATTTTCGTTTCATTGCTGGAGGAATTTCGGCAGCAACCCTTTAATGATCAACTTTCGGCTCTGGCGACACCCACGCTGGTCATCTGGGGGCAATACGATCGCCTGATCGACGTCAGCTGCGCGCATGTCATGGCGGCGAAGATCCCCGACTGTACCTGTGTCATTTTCGCGGACACCGGGCACGTGCCCATGCTCGAGCGTCCCGATGAAGCGGCCGCCAGGCACCTCGGCTTTCTCGACGCTTACGTCCGGCAAACGTTGTCGACCGACGCTGCAGCGGCATGAGAATTTAAACAAATCAGGCGATCGGGCGCTCGCCATCGCGACTCGGCGATTGAGGCACGGCCCGTGGCGTTTTGCGTTGTTTGGGAATATCGGCGATATGTGATGCCTGCAGAAGGTCTACCATCGACTCCTTGAGGCAATCGATGAAAAATCCAATATCGGGCATGGTCTCGCGGGTCGAGGTGACGTTAAACGTTATCTCGCCGTTGTAGCTCGGCGTCGCGATAAATAACCCCATGCCGTTCGCCAGCGGCGCAAGCCCGTAATTTCGCACCTGACGTGCCCCGTTCATATACAGCGGTACCTGCGGGCCAGGCACATTCGAGATAAACAGGTTGCACATCTGCGCCGCAACGCCTGCACGAAGTATCAGGCGCGCCGCCATCACCTGCGTTGCCGAGGGCACGTGCTGGCTCAGATCGGTCATCAGCCGGGCCGGTAAACCCGACTTGGCCTGTTTGCTCTTCTGCGTTTCCTCGAAAATACGTCGCAACCGCTGAACCGGATCGTCCACGTCCGTAAAGAGGGGGGTCGTCATGGAAGTGATGTGGTTACCCGGTGCCTGCGTATCCGGCGCGGAGCCTCGACGCGCGTTAATCGGCACCCACGCGACGAGCGACTCCTTCGGCAATTCGCCGTGATGCTGTAAATACCGTCGCAGACCGCCAGCGCAAACCGCAAGCACGACATCGTTGATTGTGCTACCCGGCACGACGGCGCGCACGGCCTTCAATTCGTCGAGTGAAAACGCGACCGCGTCGAACATCCTGTGCGGCGATACTATGCAGTTGAATCGCGTATCGGGAACGCTGTCGCCAAGATCATTTTGCTTCGCGAGCGCGTCGCGGGCGACCTGGTAGAGCGTCGGGGCTGCGCGCATCACCGCATCCGTCATTCCGAGCGGTGTGCTGACCGTATGCCAAAGGGCACGGCGGGCGACCGCGAACAGTCCCGGCGCCGGACTCTTTGGCGGCCGCACACGATCCACCGACACCGCGGGCGTGCCCCGATTATCGATGTCGGCCAGCGCGCCGAAAAACTCGATGATGGCAGTCCCGTCGACGGCGGCATGATGGATTTTTGTCGCAATCGCGTAGCTGCCCTTTGGCAGCCCGTCGACATTGTCGAGACCCTCGACGATGAACATCTCCCAGAGTGGTCGATCCATCCGCAGCGGACGCGCGTGATAGCGCGCCATGTGAATGCAAAATTGCCGCCAGTCTCCGGGTGCTGGCAGGCGCCCGTGCCGGATGTGGTATTCGAGATTGAAATACTCGTCGTCCACCCAGTATGGAAAATCGAGTTCGAAAGGAACCCGCATCAGACGGCGTCGAAACAGCGGACTGACGTGCAGGCGACTTTCGACATGGCCGACGATATCGCGGAAACGAACCGTTTTACCGCCCGGCACCGTAGACGGATCAAATATCGAGATCGACGTTACGTGAACCAGATTATCTGCGGACTCCATGTACAGAAACTGGGCGTCCTGCGGACTTAGCTGATCCATGCGCGGCGCTCCGGTTGCGGCACTCTGGGTCAATCTTCGAGCTTACGGATGCAACTTGTGCACGGAGCCGCCCGCGCTCACGGACTTGCGGGTTTCTTCCGGTGCGTCGATCGGCCCTGCATCAGGTTGATCGAGCGTTAGCGGCGCCTCGCCAGATACTTGGCGGCGAGCTTCGTACTCCCCGAGTGCGCTCAGGAACATGTCGCGCACATCGCCAACGTGCTGGTCTATCGTCGCAACGGACCAGTCGGTCGTGTCGACGGGCGGCAGCACTTCGACCTCCACGGTGCCCGGGTGGTAAATCAGGTCTCCCTTTGGCTGCACGTCTCCCGAATTGTGGATAACGATCGGGACCATCGGAACGCCGGCCTGCATTGCCAGGTGAAATGCGCCTTTCTTGAACGGTCCCAGATGGGGCGTCAGCGCACGCGTGCCCTCCGGTGACAACGCTACGCACTTGCCCTCGACGCGCATTGCGTCGACGAGCGGCGTCATTGCCTCGATCGCGCTTGCCGAATTCTTGCGATCGATCAGCACGACACCGGCCGACTCCATGAGCATGCCGATCACCGGAATGTCGCGGATTTCGCGCTTGCCGACGCCGGAAATATCACGACGCAACAACCGTGCGACGATGACCAGGTCCACATTGCTCTGATGATTGAAGACAAAGACTGCAGGTCTGTGCGACCACAGGTAGTGCTCACCGGTGACGCGCAGATTCAGGCCGATCAGTGCGCTCGCCGTATCCGCGAACAGTGACACGGAAAAATTCAAGGCGTCGCGCTTCGAGCCGGTCAGTGCCCAAATCGGCAGGCCTGCGAAGAACGAACCGATCAGCGTCATGGGCACGAACAACGAGCGCAAGATATCGGTTACCTGCGGCTGGCCCCTGCTCCTGAAGCGCCGTACCGGCCAGCCGCGACGTTCGGCAACGCGCAGCAGCTTCTTGCTCGGATTCAGCGGGCGGGGATTGCCGACGCGCTCCAGCAGCTGCAGATCATCCGTGCTATCCGAGTAGAAAAAACTTCTGTCGAGATCCACGCCGTTTCTTTCTGCAAGCCGCTCCGCCGCGAGGACTTTTCCGGGACCGAAGCAAACCGGTCGGACCACTGCTCCTGTGAATACGCCGTCTTCGACCGCGAGATGCGTGCACAGGACGTGCTCGATTCCGAGATCGCGCGCGGCAGGCTCGACCTGGTACGGCGTTGCCGACGAAACGATTGCCACGGTGTGGCCTTTCTTCAAATGTGCGCGTACCAGTGCGCGCGACTCCGGATAAATCAGCCGGGCAATGTGCGATTCGAACAGCTCCTGACCAAACTGAATGTAGCTTTCCTCGCGGACACCGCGGAGAAACTGCGAGACGGCGAGCATCATCGCCGAGAACCCCCGGTTACCCAGGCCGAAACTGGCCATTGCGCTCAGGAGCTCCACGAGCCTCCGCGGTGACAGCTGACCGCGACGAATCTGCTCCTGCATGAAGGCAAACGCGGAATAGCCGGATATCAGCGTGCCGTCGAAGTCGAAGAATGCGCCAATCTCCGGCCCGTCGGGCTGCTTCAAGATTTCGGCGACGACGTCCTGATGAGGAAACATGGGGTTTGACTCCTGCGAGGCTGCAACTATATCAGCGAATCATCTCGAACGTGACCGGCGTCCCGCCGGGGGCAGTTCCGGCGTGCTTCGTGCAGATAGCGGCTCCGAGCAGCCTGACCGCAGGCTACGCGGCATCTGCGGCGTCGGGAGAGTAGCCGATATTCGGTGCCAGCCATTTTTCGGCGGTGGCAAGCCCTACGCCCTTGCGTTCCGCGTAGGACGCCACCTGGTCACGATCGATTTTGCCGACCGCAAAATAACGTGCATCCGGGTGCGCCAAATAGAAGCCGCTGACCGCCGCAGTCGGATACATTGCGAAGGACTCTGTCAGTCGCAGTCCGATCGCCTCCTCCGCATCCAGGAGCTGCCAGAGCTTTTGTTTTTCGGTGTGATCCGGACAGGCCGGATACCCCGGGGCCGGGCGAATGCCGCGATACGACTCCCTGATCAGCTCTTCGTTGCTGAGTCGTTCGGCCGGTGCGTAGCCCCAGTGCTCGCGTCGAATACGTTCGTGCAGATACTCCGCAGACGCCTCGGCCAGCCGATCGGCCAGCGCTTTGAGCAGGATTGCGCTGTAATCGTCATGCTCGGCCTCGAAGCGCGCCACGTGCTCTTCGATGCCGATACCTGCCGTGACGGCGAATGCACCGATGAAATCGTTGACGCCGCTGTCGAGTGGCGCGATGAAATCCGCGAGGCAATTCTGTGGCTGCCCTTCGGGTTTGGCACGCTGCTGACGCAGGTGGCAGAGGCGCAGCAACGGATCGTCGCGCCGGGCATCGGCGAATACCAGGATGTCGTCGTCGTCGACACTGGCAGCGGGGAACAGGCTGAACACGGCGCGCGCCTGAAGCCAGGATTCCCGGATCAGCGTGTCCAGCATCGTGTTTGCATCCTGATACAGGCTCGTCGCCGCGCTGCCGACGATTGCATCGCTCAGGATGGCCGGAAATTTCCCGTGAAACTCCCAGGCATTAAAAAACGGCATCCAGTCGATGTAGTCGCGCAGCAGGCCGACGTCGAGTCGCTCGATGACCTGCGTGCCAACAGCGTTCGGCACCGGGGCGTCGTACGCACTCCAGTTGCAGCGATGCCGGCGCTGGCGAGCCTCGTTGATCGATAGCTGCGGTGCCAGTCGCCGCTTGCCGGCGTGCTGCCGGCGGCGCCGTTCGTTTTCGCGGCGCGTGCGCGTGACGAGCTCAGCTCGAGTCGCCGGTTCGACAAGCGCCTGGGCCACGCCGACGGCTCTGGATGCGTCCTTCACGTAGATAACGGGTCCCTCGTACTGCGGCTCGATCTTGACCGCGGTATGTGCCGGCGACGTCGTCGCTCCGCCAATCAAAAGCGGCAGGTTGAAGCCGAGCCGCTGCATTTCTCCGGCGACATGGACCATCTCGTCGAGCGACGGCGTGATCAGCCCGGACAGGCCGATAATGTGTGCGTTCTCGCGGCGCGCCGTTTCGAGGATTTTTTCGCAGGAGACCATCACGCCAAGGTCGATGACTTCGAAGTTGTTGCACTGCAGGACAACGCCCACGATGTTCTTGCCAATATCGTGCACATCGCCCTTGACCGTGGCCATTACAATCTTGCCGTTCGTGCCGCGCGCGCCGTCTTTTTCATGTTCGATGTACGGGACCAGATGGCCCACGGCCTTCTTCATCACTCGCGCCGACTTTACGACCTGCGGCAGGAACATCTTGCCGGCCCCGAAAAGGTCGCCAACGACGTTCATCCCGGCCATGAGCGGTCCCTCGATGACGTCGAGCGGCCGCTTCGCTGCGAGGCGTGCTGTTTCGGTGTCGTCGATGACGTATTCATCGATGCCGTTGACGAGCGCGTGTTCGAGACGCTTTTCGACGCTTGCCTCGCGCCACGCGAGGTCCCGGATCCGCGACGCGCCGCTGCCGGCCTGCCCTTTATAGCGTTCGGCAACTTCGAGCAGACGATCCGTCGCGTCCGCCCGCCGGTTCAATACCACATCCTCGACCGCGTCGCGCAGGTCCTCGGGCAGATCCTCGTAGATCGCCAGCTGTCCGGCATTGACGATGCCCATGTCCATCCCAGCCCGGATTGCGTGATACAGAAACACAGAGTGAATCGCCTCGCGGACAACGTTGTTGCCGCGAAACGAGAAAGACACGTTGCTGACACCGCCGCTGACCATCGCATGCGGCAGCGAGGCCTTGATCCTCCGCGTCGCCTCGATGAAATCGAGGCCGTAGCTCGCATGCTCTTCGATACCGGTCGCAACGGCGAAAATGTTCGGGTCGAAAATGATGTCGGCGGGATCCATGCCGACCTGCTCGGTGAGGATGCAATAGGATCGGCTGCAGATCTCGACCTTGCGATCAACGGAATCGGCCTGGCCGTCCTCGTCGAACGCCATGACGATTACGGCAGCGCCGAAATCCCGCACGCAATTCGCCTGCTCGATAAAGGTGGCTTCGCCCTCCTTCAGGCTGATCGAATTGACGATTGCCCTGCCCTGTACACACTTCAGTCCGGCTTCGATCACGGACCACTTGGACGAATCGATCATGACGGGCAGGCGAGCGACATCCGGTTCCGAGGCAATGAGGTTCAGGAACGTCGACATCGCGTTTTCGGAATCGAGCATGCCCTCGTCCATGTTGACATCGATGATTTGAGCGCCGTTCTCTACCTGCTGGCGGGCAACCTGCAGTGCTTCACCGAAGTCGCCGGCCTCGATGAGGCGGCGAAAATGCGCCGAACCCGTGACGTTGCAGCGTTCGCCGACGTTGACAAACAGATCATCGGGCCCGATGTTCAGCGGTTCGAGACCGGACAGCCTGCAGCGCACCGGCAGTTCCTGCACGGCGCGCGGTGGCCGATCGCGCACTGCCTCCCTGAGCGCGTGTATATGCTCCGGGCGCGTGCCGCAACAGCCGCCGACCAGATTGACGAATCCGCTCGCAGCGAACTCGTCGATAACCGCCGCCATTTCCTCGGGCGATTCGTCGTATTCTCCGAATTCGTTCGGCAGGCCAGCGTTCGGATGCGCGCTGACGCGCGTATCCGCGACCCGCGCGAGCTCTGCGACGTAGGGCCTGAGGTCGGCTGCGCCCAGCGCGCAGTTCAGCCCGATCATGAACGGGCGGGCGTGTCGCACTGAATTCCAGAACGCTTCGGTCGTCTGCCCGGAAAGCGTTCGGCCTGACGCATCGGTAATCGTTCCGGAGATCATGATCGGAATCGCGACGCCCGATGCCGCGTAACTCTGCCGGATTGCATAGATCGCTGCTTTTGCATTCAGCGTGTCGAAAATCGTCTCGACCATCAGGAAATCGACGCCGCCCAAAATCAGCGCGTCCGCGGCCTCACGATACGTTGCAACGAGCTCGTCGAAGCGGACGTTGCGAAATCCCGGATCGTTGACGTCGGGCGAAATCGACGCCGTCCGGTTTGTCGGCCCGAGCACGCCCGCCACAAAACGCGGACTGCCTGCCGAATCCGCATGCACGTCGGCGCACTCACGGGCGATGCGCGCGGCGGCGAGATTGAGATCGGGCACCAGCGATTCCATGCCGTAGTCGCTCATTGACGGGGCGTTGGAATTGAACGTATTCGTCTCGATGATGTCGGCACCGGCGGCGAGAAACTGCCGATGGATGTCGCGGATGATCTCAGGCCGAGTAATCGACAGCAGGTCGTTGTTTCCCTTCAGGTCCCGATGCCAGTCCGCGAAACGCTCACCGCGGAATTCATCCTCGCTCAGGCCATAACTCTGAATCATGGTACCCATCGCGCCGTCGAGCAGCACGATGCGGCTTTCCAGAGCCTGCATCAGGGCGGTTATTCTTTGCTGGCGGTCCATGATGCGACAGTCAGGCCGCGGCCTGTTTCGGGCGGACGCCAAGCGCATGACAGATCGCGAACGTCAGTTCGCTGCGATTGAGCGTATAGAAATGAAACTCGGTTACGCCCTCGGCTCCGAGTATCTGCACCTGTTCGATCGCAACGGCGGCGGCTATCAGCTGCCGCGTTTCGGGGTCGTCCTCGAGCCCGCTGAACCGTTCGCGTAGCCAGCCGGGCACGCTCGCACCGCACTGACTGGCGAACTTCTCGAGCTGCGGAAAGCGCGTGATCGGCAGAATCCCCGGCACGATCGGCGAATCGATGCCCGCCGCCGTACAGCGATCCCGAAACCGCAGGTAAACATCGGTGTCGAAGAAGAACTGCGTGATAGCCCGCGTTGCCCCTGCGTCCAGCTTGCGCTTCAGGTTGTCGAGATCGAAGGCGGCGCTCGGGGCCTCCGGATGCACTTCAGGGTACGCAGCGACAGAAATATCGAACGGCGCGACTTTTCTCAAGCCTGCAACGAGTTCTGCGGCGAACGCGTAGCCACCGGCACGCAGGCCCAGCGACGGATCGTCGTTCGGCAGGTCACCGCGCAGGGCAACGATGTGTCGAATTCCCATGTCCCAGTACTGGCGGGCGATATCGTCGATTTCGCCACGGCTCGCAGCGATGCAGGTGAGGTGCGGTGCAGCCGTGAGGCTGGTGTCGCGAACGATTCGGGCAACGGCCGCGTGCGTGCGCTCGCGGGTGGAACCATCGGCACCGTAAGTCACCGAGACGAAGCGCGGCTCGAGCGCCGCAAGTCGCTCGATCGAACGCCACATCGTGGTGGCCATTTGCGGCGAATTCGGCGGGAAGAACTCGAACGAGACCGCAATGTCGTTCGTCGACTCCGGCGCCGTGCACTGGCTGCTCATGCCGCGGCGCTCTCGGCACGGCTGGCCGTGGCTACGGCAATGAGCCAGCGTGGATTACGGGCGGGCACGGACCGCGGCGGGGCAAGACGCAGACGGACGCGCTGACACCAAGCGGCGAAACGCGCCGCGAGCTCGTTCGGATCGGAAGAGCCGCAGCTCGCGAGTATGAGCAGGCGTCCAGCCGGCTTCAGCAGCCGGCGCGCCTCGGCCAGAGCGTCGACCGGCCGTTGTGCATCGCTTAGCACGTCATCGAGAACGACCGTGTCGAATTCGTGGTCCGCGAACGGCAGCGCGTACATGTCACCCTGGCGCAGACTGCAGTTAGTCGCCCCGGCCAAGAGCAGTTCGGCACGGGCAAGCTGACGTGCATCGGCGTCGATATCGACGCCGACGGCGCGCTGTGCGCGGGATGCGAGCAGTTTCAGGATCCGGCCCTGTCCGCAGCCGATGTCGATCAAGTCTCCGAGCGGCCGGACAACCGTCAATTCGACGAGGGCGCGATGTAACCGGCGGTCGCTGGCACGGCCGTCCCGCATCGCGGATGCGCTCCGCAGTTCGCGCAATTGCTCGCGGTCTGCCCGCATTGGTCGCGCATCCAGAGGCAACAGGGCAAGGAGCCGCCGGCGGTGTGCCGCCGAGCTGCCGCCCCGGGCCAGCTGGTAGTACACGAAATGGCCGTCGCGAAAGCGCTCGAGCAGGCCACCCTCGCAAAGTTGCTTCAGGTGCTGCGACACGCGCGGCTGACTTTGCCCTGTGATCTGCGTCAGCTCCGACACGCTGCATTCGCCTTCGGCTCACAGCGCGATGAGCCGCAGCCGTACCGGGTCTGCGAGCGCCTTGAACTCCGCAACCAGTTGCTCGATAGCCTGATCCATTAATATATAAATATTCTTTTATATAATGTCCCGTTAGTTTAGCACGCCTCGTCCCGCAAGCACATCGACGACGGCCGCGCCTTGTGCGGTCCGCATCGGGTCCGGTTATTGTCGAATTGGCCTGCGCCGCGGCGGCGACGCAGCTGCAGTGGCGACGCTAGTGGACGGCCGGCGAGGCGTCGGCGACATTGGCGCCGAACAACCGTGCGATATCAACCGCGTCGAGGCGCCGCGCCTGCCCGCAGTATTCGCACACGACCTCGACATGGCCGCGCTCGGCAAGGGCAGCCCCGGCTTCATCACGACCCAATAGCCGCAGCACCTGTTCGACGCGCTCCCGCGAACAGCGGCATCCGAAACATACCGGTCGTGACTCATACACCCGGACATCGTCGCCGGCGAACAACGCGCCGATGAGTTCGATGCCCGTCAGCGCCGCCAGATCGGCGAGGCGGAGCCGCGCTGCTATGCGCCTCAGGCGCAGCCGCTCGTTGGCGTCTAGCGATGCTGCACCCGGCAATTGCTGCAGCAGCAGGCCACCGCAATGCCGTCTGCCGCTTCGCAGCACAAGTTCACTCGGAAGCTGCACGGAGCGATTGAAGTAATTTTCGAGGCTCCCCGCAAGCGAGCTGTTCGCTATCTCGACAATCCCCTGATACGGCCGATCACCTGCGTCCAGCGTAACGGCGCAGGTCGCCTTCGCGGTGAGGTCCGCGAACGATCGCGCAACGAGCGGTTCGTGTGCGGTTGCCATTCCGCGCAGCTTAAGGTCGCTCGTGCACTGAACGACGAGCATCCGCAGCGGGCCTTGGCCCTGGATCTGCAGCGTCACCGCGCCGTCGAATTTCAGACTGCTGGCGATCAACCCGGTTGCCGCCGCGGCGTGCGCGAGCGTTTCCCGCACGGGTCGATCATAGCGATGCCCGCGGAGCATTCGCTTCCAGGTTGCAGACAGCTGGATCAGCACGCCGCGAAGCGGCAGCGTTTCGAACGTGAACGGCGTGACCTGGTCTTGTTGCATGCGCCGATTCGATCAGCCTGCGTCCAGCCGTTTCTTGAGCGCAGCATTGACCTGGCCGGGATTCGCCTTGCCACCCGTGCGCTTCATGACCTGGCCGACGAAAAAGCCCAGCAGCTTGCTTTTACCCGCGCGGTACTC
>JBFHXQ010000033.1:0-13124 GCA_041598895.1 Woeseiaceae bacterium
ATTTCGAGAAGGAACATCCCGCACCCGGTATTTTGTGCCTATGGCGCAGCAGACTTCATGCGCTCACTTGAAGCCTAACCTCAAGTAAACCACCGCCTACTTCTGCCCAGGCAACTTCCTGAGTCAGTGATTTTGACTCTGCGGCCCGCTGCCGGGGTACTGTTTTCCGGAAATAAAGCGCAGCACAGCGAGCCATTCCGGGAAACAGTACCCCGGCAGCGGGCAATTTCGGCAAACAAATTTTATCAGGGCAGAAGTCAGCCGCCGAAATTGACCTTGGCTTCGAGATTTGCTCGGGAGTCGGCGTGCGACATGGCTTCTTCGAGCGTGATCGTGCCCGTCTTGTAGAGATCGAGCAACGCATCGTCGAAGGTTTTCATGCCGGCTTCGCTACTATCCTTGTGCGCTTCCTTCACCTCGGAGATGTCGCCTTTGAGGATCAATTCCTTGATATGCGGCGTGTTCAGCATCAGCTCGACGGCGGCGACGAGCTTCCCGGCGCGTGAACGCACCAGCCGCTGCGACAGAATTGCGCGCAGGTAGTGCGCAAGATCCATGAATGTCTGCGCGTGCTGCTCCTGAGGAAACATGTTGATTATGCGGTCGAGCGTTTCCGCCGCATTGTTTGCGTGCAGGGTGCCGAGGACGAGATGACCGGTGCCGGCGAGGTCGAGCGCCGACTGCATCGACTCGCGATCGCGGATCTCGCCAAGCAGGATGACATCGGGGGCGGCGCGCATGGCGCTCTTCAGCGCGCGCGCATAGGACTTCGTGTCGATACCGACTTCGCGCTGATTCACGATTGATTTCTTGTTCGAGTGCAAGAACTCGATTGGATCTTCAATGGTAATAATGTGTGACGACGTCTTTTCATTGCGATGATTGATCATCGCGGCGAGCGTCGTCGACTTGCCACAGCCCGTTGCTCCGACCATCAAAATCAGGCCACGCCGGAGCATGACCAGGTCCTTCAGCTGTTCGGGCATGCGCAGCTCGTCGAGGGAGGGCATGTCTGACGTGATGTACCGCAAGACCATCGCTACGTGATTGCGCTGGTGAAATACATTGACGCGAAAGCGGCCGAGACCGGTCTCCGACATCGCGAAATCGATCTCGAGATCCCTGGTGAACTGCTCCATCTGCTCTTCGTTCATGAGCTCGATTGCGGCCTGCTTGACCATCTTCGGCGTCATCTCGAGCTTGTTGACCGGCATGATCTTGCCGTCGATCTTGATCTTGGCCGGTGCGAACGGTGTAAAGAAAAGGTCTGATGCTCTCTTCTCGACCATCAGCTTGAAAAGCGGTTTGACATTCATTCAGTGACTATCCCTGCCGGCTAATACGTTCTAGCCGTGTCCTCTTCCATGATATGCAGGCTCTCGGCCTGCTGATCCGCAATAGCGGAATCTCGTTTGCTCTCGAGTTTGACGCGAAGTCTGAGCTCGTTCTTCGAGTCGGCATTACGCATCGCCTCTTCATAGGTGATGATGCCCTGCTCGTACAGGTCGAACAGCGCCTGGTCGAAGGTTTGCATGCCGAGACGCGTCGATTTGGCCATGATTTCCTTGATCTGTCCGACCTCGCCCTTGAAGATCAGGTCCTGGATGAACGGCGTGTTGAGCATTATTTCCATGGCGGCAATGCGCCCGACGCCGCCTTCCCTGGGAATGAGTCGCTGCGAGATAATTGCTTTGGTGTTCAGCGACAGGTCCATTAGCAGCTGACCACGACGTTCTTCGGGGAAAAAGTTGATGATGCGGTCGAGCGCCTGGTTCGCGCTGTTGGCGTGCAGCGTAGCCAGGCACAAGTGCCCCGTCTCGGCAAACTGAATCCCGTATTCCATCGTCTCGCGATCGCGAATTTCCCCGATCAGGATCACGTCCGGCGCCTGGCGGAGCGTATTCTTGAGCGCGGCGTGCCAGGACTCCGTGTCGATGCCGACCTCACGCTGCGTTATCACGCAGCCCTTGTGCGGGTGCACGTATTCGATCGGGTCCTCGATCGAGATGATGTGCCCGCGCGAGCATTCGTTGCGATGACCGATCATCGCTGCGAGCGTCGTCGACTTGCCGGACCCGGTGCCGCCGACGACGATGCACAGGCCGCGCTTGTTCATGACCACGTCCTTCAAGATCGGCGGCAGGTCGAGTTCATCGAGCGTCGGAATTTCGGTCGTGATTGTCCGTAGCACGGCGCCAATGTTGCCCTGCTGTATGAACGCGCTGACGCGAAACCGCCCGATTCCCTGCGGCGCAATCGCGAAATTGCATTCTTTGGTGGCATCGAACTCCTTCATCTGCTTGTCGTTCATGATCGAACGGACCATCATGGAAGCCTGGTCGGGCGTCAGCGGCGTATCTGTGGCTTTGTGAATCGTTCCGTCGACTTTAATCGCCGGCGGAAAGCCAGCGGTTATGAACAGGTCGGAGCCTTCGCGTTCGACCATTTTGCGCAGCAGATTCTGCGTAAGCCTTACTGCTTGTTCGCGTTCCATTATCCCCGTCTCCCGTCGACCATGTCGTTAGAAGTTTTCCTTGTGTGCCGCACGGAACCGAGCCTCTTCCTTGTTGATCAGGCCTTTTTGCATCAGCTCGGTCAGGTTTTGATCCAGCGTCTGCATGCCGGAACCCTGCCCGGTCTGGATTGCTGAGTACATTTGCGCAATCTTGCCTTCCCGAATCAGGTTGCGAATCGCCGGAGTGCCGACCATGATTTCGTGCGCGGCGATTCTGCCGCCGCCCACCTTTTTCAGTAGCGTTTGCGATATGACGGCTCGCAGCGACTCCGACAGCATTGCGCGTACCATTTCCTTCTCCGCCGCGGGAAACACATCGACGACACGGTCGATCGTTTTTGCAGCCGACGACGTGTGCAGCGTACCGAAAACCAGATGCCCGGTCTCCGCTGCCGTCAGCGCGAGCCGGATCGTCTCGAGATCGCGCAGCTCGCCCACGAGAATGACATCGGGATCCTCGCGCAGCGCCGACCGCAGCGCCTCATTGAAGCCCAGCGTATCGCGATGTACCTCGCGCTGGTTAATAAGCGACTTCTTGGATTCATGCACAAACTCGATCGGATCCTCGATCGTCAGGATATGATCGGGCTTGTTTTCGTTGATGTAGTCGACCATCGCCGCCAGCGTCGTCGACTTTCCGGAACCGGTCGGCCCGGTCACGAGCACGATACCCCGCGGGTGCATCGAAACGTCTTTGAAGATCCCCGGCGCACCGAGGTCGTCGAGCGTCAGTATCTCCGAGGGAATCGTTCTGAAAACCGCAGCCGAACCGCGATTCTGATTGAATGCATTGACGCGGAAGCGCGCGAGTTTCGGTATTTCGAAAGAAAAATCCGTCTCGAGAAATTCTTCGTAATCCTTGCGCTGCTTGTCATTCATGATGTCGTACACCATGCTATTGACGTCCTTGTGAGTCAGCGCAGGCATGTTGACGCGCTTGATGTCACCGTCGACGCGAATCATCGGCGGCACACCCCCGGACAGGTGCAGGTCGGATGCGTTGTTTTTTACCGTGAATGACAACAGCTGGGCTACGTCGACGGCCATATTTCTCCCTCTCAGGTGAGGCCGGACTTACCATAACCCGGCTCGGATTAGCGCCTAGTATAGCGAAGCGACCGGAGTAAAACGTGATTGGAGTCACGGAAAACTTGCGAAAAATCCGCGATTTGCTGGACCGGGCGGCCCTGGACGCCGGTCGTGATCCGGCGACGGTGCGACTGCTCGCAGTCAGCAAGAAACAGCCGCTTTCGAGCATCGAGGAAGCCGCCGCGGCCGGCCAGCGGGAATTCGGCGAAAACCTCGTACAGGAGGGCCTGCGAAAAGTGCAAAGCTGTGCGAACCGCGGCCTGACCTGGCACTTCATCGGCCATCTCCAGACGAACAAGACCCGGGCCGTGGCGGAGAATTTCGACTGGGTACACAGCGTCGATCGGTGGAAGACCGCACGCCGCCTGAGCGAACAGCGGCCTGCCGCCCGTGGCAAGCTCAACGTATGCCTGCAGGTGAATATCGACCGGGAACCCAGCAAGGCGGGCGTGGCGGCTGCGGACGTTCGGGACCTGGCAATACGCGTTCGGGATCTGGAACATCTGCGGCTCAGAGGTCTGATGTGCCTGCCTGCGATGCGGCGTGACTTCGACGCACAGCGGGAGCCGTTCGCGAGGCTCAGGCGGCTCGCCGAAGACCTTGCGTCCGACGGCATCGACGTGGACACGCTGTCGATGGGCATGACTGCCGACTTCCGGGCCGCGATTTTCGAGGGTGCGACAATCGTGCGCATCGGCACGGCGATTTTTGGTGAGAGAAAGTAGCATGAACGACAGCAGCATCGGGTTTATCGGTGGCGGCAACATGACGCGTGCCATTGTCGGCGGACTGCTCGCGGGCGGTCATAGTCCAGAGGATATCTGCATTTCGGAACCGGACATTAACCAGCGCAGGCGACTCGAGGAAGACTTCGCCGGCGTCGCCATCACCGCCGATAACAGCGAGATTGTGACCACCGCTGATTGTGTGGTGCTGGCCGTCAAGCCCCAGGTCCTTGCCGGCGTATGTCGCGATCTGCACCAGGCTGCACAGGCAGCCCGGCCTTTGGTCGTTTCGATTGCGGCCGGCATTCGCAGTCGCGATATTGACGCGTGGCTCGGAGGTGGGCTCGCCGTGGTGCGCGTCATGCCGAACCAGCCCGCCCTGCTTCAGAAAGGCGTGTCGGGCATTTACGCGAATCCGCGCACGAGCGAATCGCAGCGGCGCCGAGCCAACGACATCATGAGGGCAGTCGGCAGCGTGATCGAAGTTGCCGACGAAGCCGATATCGATGCGGTAACGGCAGTCTCTGGCAGCGGGCCCGCCTATTTTTATCTGCTGATCGAAATGCTGGAAACTGGCGCCCGTGAATTCGGCATCGATCCGGGCGCCGCGCGCAAGCTTGCAATCGAAACTGCAACAGGAGCCGCAGCCCTCGCAGCGCTCGGTGACGAGCCGATGGCCGACCTGATAGCCAGGGTACGATCTCCGGGCGGGACCACGGCGGCGGCGCTCGACGCGCTCGAAGCCGCCGACATTCGTGGTATCTTTTCGCAGGCTTTGTCGGCGGCAAGAGATCGGGCCCGACAACTTGCCGATGAATCCAGCAGGTCTAATGCATGAAGAGCGCGCTCATATTCATCATCAATACGCTGGCTCAGCTGTACCTGCTGGTCGTGCTATTACGATTCTGGCTACCATGGCTAGGTGCCGACTTTCGAAATCCGGTTGCCCAGGCGATCCTACGCCTGACGTCGCCACTGGTTAATCCCGTGCGCCGATTCATACCGCCGATCGGCCGCGTTGATACGGCCACCGTCATCATCGCGTTCGGTATTCAATACCTCACTATTCTGGTCATTCTTGCAATTAGCGGCGTCGCTGCGGGGATTGGAGCGATCTCGCTGACGACGGTCGTCGACCTCGCATTGCTGTCGGTGCGGCTGTTTGTCTTTGCAATTTTCATACGGATCATTTTGAGCTGGTTCGCGCCGCATACCGTAAATCCCGCGACCGCCATTCTGGCGACAATCACGGAGCCCGTGTTACGACCTTTCCGGCGGCTCGTTCCGGCGCTGGGTGGACTGGATATTTCGCCAATTTTCGCAATCATATTGCTGATGGCGCTCTCGATCGTGCTGACCGAGGCCAGGCCGCTGCCCATTTGACGCTAATTTTGCCCGATTCGCGGGATTGCGCCCGAAGCTCTGCAGATAACCGGCCGGTCGCAGCCCGTGCCGCAGCGTCGATGGTCGTGAATTGTCCCGCCCAAATGGTTTATATTCGTAGCGGGTCGAGCAGCTTGCGATCAACGGCACGACGACAACGTCAATCACTGGCCGGGTACGAGGGGAAAGCAGACTATGGTGATCAAAACCTTACCGATCGCGCTAGTGTCGATCGCATTGCTTGCATCCTGCGGCGGCCCGGGCGAGTCGGTCGACGTTCCCGAAGCGCAACCGGCCGAATCGACACACGCCGACATCGGCGATCACGTTGTCCATTTCAGCGCTCAGTCAACGGATCAGCTGCCGCCGGAGATAGCGCGAGCATATAACATTGTGCGCAGCAAGAATCGCGCGATGCTGACAGTTTCCATCCTGCAGAAAACCGACAACAGCGGAGTCCCGGCGGACGTCACTGTTCGCACAGTCAATCTTACGGGGCAACTGAAAAATGTGACGATGCGGCGCATCGACGAACAAGAAGCCATTTACTATATTGGCGAAACGCCGATCGCTAATCGGGAGACACTCGTATTCAGCATCAGCGTTATGCCCGAAGGCGTTGACAAAGTTACCGAAGTCCGTTTCAAGAGACAGTTTTTCACGGACTGAGTGGCGCGCGATTTCAGCGCCCTATAGCAAAATTTCCCGGAAAAAACGCCCTTTTTCCCTTACCAGGCGCAAAAACATGTGCTATTGTCGCGCTGCTTTTTTTGCGGGCATTGCCCGTTTTCTTTTTTTCAGGGAGCTAGTTTTTCATGGCAGCGAACACCAAGAAGCCACCGACCAAGTCGGAAATTTATGCACAAATTGTTAACGATACGGGCCTTACCCGCAAAGACGTTGCAGCCGTTTTCGATTCGTTGAGCAATCAGATTAAGAAGAACCTGGGTGGCCGTAACGCCCCCGGCACGTTTACGATTCCCGGGCTGTTGAAGCTTCGCGTCGTCAACAAACCCGCCACGAAAGCTCGGATGGGCGTCAACCCGTTCACGGGCGAAGAGATGATGTTCAAGGCAAAGCCGGCGACCAAAGTGGTCAAGGCGACCGTGCTCAAGGGCCTGAAAGATATGGTTTGATCCGGGAACTCGGATTCGACAACAAAGCCGGGGCCTGCCCCGGCTTTTTTTTGCCTGTCTGCGGAGTCGAACGTGCAATGCTTTTTGCACAGCTCGATGCGGCGCGGCGAATCACACCTAGCGATTGGCGGCGATGAACGCCATGACGGCGTCGCGCAGCTCATTCAGCTTGCCGTGGAAAAAATGTTCGACGCCCGGTAAAACGAGCAACTCGGGACCGGGTTCGATCTCGTTGATCCACGCAATCGTCGTATCCACGTCGACGAGCTCATCTGCGTCCCCCTGCACGATCAACCACGGGCAATCGGGCTGCTGCTCCAGCGCCCCGACGAATCGTCCGACGGCCGGGGCAACGCTGATCAGGCCATGCAAGTGAAACCCTGCGGCTGCGCGCACGGCAATCGCAGCGCCAAATGAGAAACCGGCCAGCCACAACGGCAGGTCCGGATGGCTCGCCTGCATCCAGGCGAGCGCGGCCCGGGCATCATCGACTTCCCCCTCACCGGAATCGTACTCTCCGTCGCTTTGCTCCGTGCCGCGAAAATTGAAACGCAGCGCCGAAAATCCTGCACGGACGAACGCTCGCGCGAGCGTGTGTACGACCTTGTTATGCATTGTCCCGCCATGCTGCGGATGCGGGTGACACACGACCGCGGCACCGCAAGGTTCGACATTCCCCGGCGTCTCCAGTATCGCCTCGAGGCGACCGGTCGGCCCGTCGATATACATCTTCATCGCTTTCGGCGCATGCGACATAAACCCGGTTCTCCCCGCTCGTGCTGCCCTGTCGTGATGTCGATTACTCGGCGTCCGCCGCGATAATGCCCGAAAGCGGTCGGCGTACGCTGGCTTGCTTTGCCGTTATTGGCGTAAAATTAGGATCTTATATGAATTTTGCCGGCGGCAACCGCAGCGATCGCTGGCCAAGAAGATGTTAGCGATGACCTCCGGTATCGAACTCGAATCACGCTACTGCGCGCACAACTACAAGCCCCTCCCCGTCATCCTGACCCGTGCCGAGGGGGTTTACGTCTGGGACGAGCACGGCAAGAGATACCTCGACATGATGAGCGCATACTCGGCCGTAAGCCATGGGCACGTTCATCCGCGGCTGGTCCGGCTGGTGCAACATCAGGTCGGACGCCTAACTATCGTCTCCCGTGCTTACCATACCGACAAGCTCGGACCGTTCCTGAAGCGACTTTGCGAACTTACTGGCCAGGACATGGCGCTGCCCATGAACACCGGTGCCGAGGCCGTCGAAACAGCAATCAAAGCGGTGCGGAAGTGGGCCTACACCCGCAAGGGCGTCGCGCCGGACAAGGCCGAAATCATCGCGTGCAGGGGCAATTTCCATGGCCGCACCACGACGATCGTTGCGATGTCCGACGAACCGCAGTATCAGCAAGGCTTCGGTCCGTTCCCACCCGGATTCCGGCTCGTGGACTACGGCAGCGTCGCGGATCTCGAAGCTGCCATCACGGACAATACGGCGGCCTTCCTGGTAGAGCCGATACAGGGCGAGGGCGGCATCGTCGTGCCGCCCGATGGCTATCTCACGGCGGCCAAAAAAGTCTGCGAGCGACACAACGTACTGCTCATCGCCGACGAAATACAGACGGGGCTCGGCCGCACGGGCACGCTGCTTGCCTGCGAGCACGATGGCGTGACGCCCGACGGGTTGATCCTCGGCAAGGCCCTCGGCGGCGGGATTCTGCCGGTGTCGGCGTTTCTTGCGCGACGCGAGGTAATGGACGTCTTCACGCCCGGCGATCACGGCAGCACGTTCGGCGGCAATCCGCTCGCGGCTGCCGTCGGGCTCGAAGCGCTCAATATCCTGGTGGATGAAGATCTCCCGGCCCGCAGCGCCATGATGGGCGCGCACCTGCTGGATTCGCTGGCCGCCATCGACACGCCGCTGGTACGGGAGATCCGGGGCCGGGGCCTGTTCGTAGGCATCGACATCGATCCCGGGATCGCCAGCGGTCGCGCCGTCTGCGAGGCGCTGCTCGGCCGTGGGCTGCTGAGCAAGGAAACGCACGAGACCGTCGTGCGCCTCGCGCCACCTTTGATCATCAATCGTGAGCAACTCGATTGGGCCGCCGCACAAATTCGCGAAGTCCTCATGGACATCGACAAACTGCGGCTGGCGTCCTGACGACGGCGCACCGGGAAACGGCGCATGCTGGAAACGACGATCCTGTTTCTTATCTTGCTGGCCGTCTTCCTCATTGCAGGCGTCGTGCTCGGCTGGATTTTCCGCTCGAATCAGGCTACCGGGGAGAAGGCGACGATCAATGCCGGATGGCAGGAGCAGCTCGCGGCACAGCGCAGCGAACACAAGCGATTGATCGACCAAAATCGAAGCCTCATGCAGCAAATCAACGAATTCCAGGTTTCGCTACGTGACGCCGAAACGCGCGTCAAGCAGACTGAAGCTGCGCTTAACGATGCGCTCGCAAATCGCGAGGCGCTTAAGGTACGCCTCGACGACACCGTTCACGACCTCGACGCCATTAGCAGCCAGCGCGACAGCCTGCGCAGCGATATCGACATGCGCATAGCCCAGGACAAGGCAGCGGGTGCGACGCTGAAAGAGCGCGACGAGAAAATCTTCAGGCTCAGCCGCGAACTCGAGAGCTGGCAGGAACGCTTGCCGCCGCTGATGGAGAAGTACCGCGAGCGTAATGACACCGCACAGCGACTGGAAGCCGAGCTCGACGCGGCCCGGCAGCGAATCGCAGAACTCGAAGTATCTGCGCCGGAACCGGTCCTGGCCAGTCGGCAGGAGGACGACGATGCGAGGGCTACTGTCGAGGTGGCGACGGAAGGCAGCGTGGATGCCGCACCGCAGCCGCCGCTCTTCGCCTCCAATGATAATGACCTCAGCAGCGCGTCGCTGATCGATGAAATCGAGGCGTCGATGCGGCATCCGATCATCGCGGACGGCGCGAACCCGGTGACTGAATCAACGGCCGAAACGGCCAACGAAAACGCGGAGGTGGAGGATCAGCCGCTTCTGTCCGCCGGTATTCGCGATGACCTGCAGCGCATTCGCGGCATCGGCCCGACGATCGAAAAAACCTTGAATGAAATGGGAATATTTCGCTTCAATCAGATTGCCGAGCTGAGTGAATACGACATCGACCGTGTCGCCAACCGCCTGCGGGGTTTTCACAGCCGAATTCACCGGGAAGACTGGATCGGTCAGGCACGCGCACTGAACGATCGCAAATCCGGCACCCGCTACTGAGCCAGGACCGAATCAACCCCGAGCGCAGGGGTCCGCGTGCGCCGCGACAAGGTTGATCGCCCGCCGCAGCTGAAACGCCACGTTCTACAGCCGCGAACACAATCGGCGCATCGAGTTTTCACCGGTGCCCAAGGTCACGATCAAGGCGGTCCCCGTGCGAGACCAGACTAGCGATCGGGTTCCGGCGGTGGCTCGGCCCCGAATAGCTGTATCTCGAACACCAGCGTCGAATTCGGCGGAATCACATTGCCGAATCCTCGCGACCCGTAAGCCAGCTCGGGCGCGATCGTCAGCTCGCGGACCTCGCCGACGAGCATGCCATCGACGCCCTGGTCCCAGCCGCGGATTACCTGGCCCGCGCCGAGGGTGAATTGAAAACGTTCGCCCCTGTCGACGGAGCTGTCGAACTTGCTGCCGCGAACCCCGTCGGCAGCGGGATCGTAAAGCCAGCCGGTGTAATGCACATCGACGAAATCACCGGGCTCGGCCTGCCTGCCGTAGCCCCGGCGCAGGATCTTCGCGCCAAGCCCCGGGACGACGTCGAAGCGATCGCCGGCCGGTGCGGTTCCGGCGCCGTTATCGGCATCCGATTGTCCATTGCAGGCACCCAGGAATACGGCAGTCAAGCAGACGGCCGGCAGCCACCGCAGGGACACAAGATTCGGGTTTTGTATACGCATGCTCAATCCGACTCGTCGAATTCTAGCGAGGCCGAATTGATGCAATAGCGCAGTCCGGTCGGCTCGGGACCGTCCTCGAATACGTGCCCGAGGTGTGCACCGCAGGCCTTGCAGAGGACCTCCTGCCGCAGCATGCCGTGACTGCGATCGGTGACGGTTTCAACAGCCTCCTTTGCGAGCGGCAACCAGAAACTCGGCCAGCCCGAGCCGGAATCATATTTGTGTTCTGAACTGAACAACACGGCACCACAGCACACACAGCGGTACGACCCGTCTCCCTTGTAATCCACGTACTTGCCCGTAAAGGGACGCTCTGTACCTTTGTTCTGGGTGATGTCGTACTGCAGAGGCGTCAGTTTTCGGCGCAGCTCCTCTTCCGTCGGTTTGCTCATATCCGCATGTGTCTCATTCCTGTGAAATCCCCGGCGTGTCTTGCGCCGCAGAAACCGGCCACTAGCGCGAGCCCGATGCCGCATCCAGCTGCAACAGGAGCTTGTTCATTCGCTGTACGTATTCTGCCGGATTTTCGAGCTGCGCGCCCTCGGCAAGCAGCGCATGGTCGAGCACGATCGTTGCGAGCTCGGTAAAGCGGGCGTCGTCGGATTCCGCTGACAGCCGACCTACGAGTGGGTGCTCGACATTGATCTCGAGGATTGGTCGCGACTCTGGTAGCGTCTGTCCGCTCGCCTCCAGCATACGCCGAATCTGCGGGCTGATTTCGTCGGTTCCGGCGACAATACAGGCCGGCGAATCGACGAGGCGCCGGCTTACATTGACCGCGTCGATGCGATCCTTAAGTACTTTCTTGATTTTTTTGAGGAGCGGTTTGTACTCCTTGTTTATCGCATCCTGCGTCATCTCGCCGCCACCGTCAGGCAGCTCGAGCTTGTCCCGAGACACGTCCACCAGCGGCTTGCCGTCATATTCGTGCAGACTGTCGACAACCCACGGATCGATTCGGTCCGTCAGGAGCAGCGCCTCGACGCCTTGCGCGCGCAGCCGCTCGAGGTGCGGACTCGCGGCAGCGAGAGCATGCGTCTCCGCCAGCACATAATACAATTTGTCCTGATCTGTTTTAGCGCGTTCTAGATAATCGTCCAGCGATTGGTCCGCTGTGTCAGCACTGCCGTGAGTCGTCGCAAAGCGCAACAGCTTCGCGAGCCTGTCCTTGTTTGCTGGATCCTCTACGATACCCTCCTTGAGCACCGGCCCGAAGTTCGTCCAGAATGTCTGGTAGTCATCCGGCCGTTCGTTCGCGAGTTTCGCTAGCATATCCAATACGCGCCGCGTCAACGCGCTGCGGATCGCGTCCAGATCCGGATTTTGCTGCAACAGCTCGCGGGACACATTGAGCGGCAAGTCAGACGAATCGACGACCCCCTTTACGAATCGCAAATACAGCGGCAGAAACTGTTCTGTGTCGTCCATGATAAAAACGCGCTGCACATACAGCTTGAGTCCCCTCGGTGCCTCGCGATTCCAGAGGTCGAAAGGTGCGTTTGTCGGGATGTAGAGCAGGCTCGTGTACTCGCGCTTTCCCTCGACGCGATTGTGGCTCCAGATCAAGGGATCGGCGAAATCATGGGCAAGATGCTTGTAAAACTCCCTGTATTCATCGTCGTCGATCTCCGAGCGCGGCCGCGTCCACAGCGCTGTCGCAGTGTTGACCACCTTCGCGTCAGCGTCCCCGCTGCCAGCTAGCGTTACGGGGAATGCAATGTGATCCGAATACTTGCGAATCAGGGTCTCGAGTCGCATCGGTTCAGCGAATTCTTTCTCCGAATCCTTCAGGTGGAGTGTGACCGTCGTACCGCGTGTTGGGCGATCGATTGCCTCGACCGTGAACTCGCCTTGCCCGTCGGAGTGCCAACGAACACCGTCTTCGGAAGCGAGACCGGCCCGTCGCGTTTCGACGGTAACCTTATCCGCGACGATGAACGCCGAATAAAAGCCGACACCGAACTGCCCAATGAGTTTCGCGTCATTTTGTTGATCGCCGGTCATTTTTTGCAGGAATTCCGAGGTTCCGGACCGTGCAATGGTGCCGAGATTGTCGATCAACTCCTGCCGCGACATGCCGACGCCGTTATCGATCACTGCCAGGGTCGCGGCGTCTTTTTCGTATTCGATTCGAATACCGAGGTCCGGATCGTCAGCCAGCAGATCCGGCTTTGCGAGCGCCTCGAAACGCAGCTTGTCGGCAGCGTCCGATGCGTTGGAGATCAGCTCGCGAAGGAAGATCTCCTTGTTGCTGTAAAGCGAGTTGATCATCAGCCCGAGCAGCTGACGTACTTCTGTCTGAAATCCGAGCGTCTCGCGATCCTGTACTTCTGTCACTTCGGC
>JBFHXQ010000034.1:0-13112 GCA_041598895.1 Woeseiaceae bacterium
ACGCGCTTCCAGGCCATATCGGTGATATGAAGCAGGCCGTCAATGCCGCCCAGATCCACGAACGCGCCATAGTCGGTAAGGTTTTTGACGATGCCCTTTACGGTATTGCCTTCCTGCAATCCTTCCAGAAGAGCCTCTCGCTCAGCCGAGTATTCTTGCTCGACCACCGCTCGCCGCGACACGACGACATTATTGCGCCGCCTGTCCAGCTTGATCACCTTGAATTCGAGGCTCTTCCCTTCCAGGTACGCGGGATCGCGTACGGGTCGCACGTCGACCAGTGAGCCCGGCAGAAACGCGCGCACGTTGTCGATTTCCACAGTGAAGCCGCCCTTGACCCGGCCGTTGATAACGCCCTCGACGACGTCGCCGTCTTCGAACGCCTTCTCCAGTTCCGTCCAGGTTCGCGCACGGATTGCCTTTTCGCGAGACAGTCGCGTTTCCCCGAATCCGTCCTCGACGGCATCGAGCGCCACTTCAATCTCATCACCAATCGAAATTTCGCCATCACGCGAATCGTTCCTGAATTGTTCGATCGGGATAACGGCCTCGGACTTGAGGCCCGCGCTAACGATGACGACATCATCGTTTACGGCGACAACCGTCCCCTTGATGATAGAGCCCGGTTTTATTTGTTGACTGGCAAAACTTTCTTCAAATAACTCAGCAAAACTCTCAGACATTTATGATAAATCCAGGAGAACCTGTGTTCTCACGTTTACGATCCGCTTCATCCCGAAACGGACGGGTTTAGAAAATGGACCGAACCTCCTGTGCGATCCCTGTGCGTTACCTTTTTGGCAATTTCCAATGCTCCGCGGCCCAATCGAGGACTGTCTGGGTCACAGCGTCGATCGACTTTCCCGAAGAGTCCAGAATTCTGGCATCACGTGCAGGCCGCAGCGGTGCAACCGATCGTTCCGAATCGCGCCGGTCGCGGTCCTCGATGTCTTGCGAAAGGGCCGCGAGACTAACATCAATACCTTTGTCTTTCAACTGCTTATGGCGCCGGCGTGCGCGTTCGGCCGGGCTCGCCGTGAGGAATACTTTGAGGCCGGCATCCCGGAATACGCGGGTTCCCATGTCGCGCCCGTCGGCCACGAGGCCGGGGCGTCGCCGGAACCGTCGCTGCAGACCAAGCAACGCGTCCCGTACGGGCTTCAACGCCGCCACCTGGGATGCCTTCGCGCCGGTGTCCTCGGCACGCACTGCGGCGGTAACAACGTCCGGACCGAGCCAGATACGTTCCTCCCCCCGCTCGTCACTATCGAAACGCACGTCCATATTCCGGGCCAGCACAGCCAGCGCGCTTGCATCGTCCAGTCTGACCCCGGATCGTTCCGCAGCGACGGCCAGCAGCCGATACAGAGCGCCGCTATCGAGCAGATGCCAGCCCAGCCCGGTTGCGACCCGCCGGGCGATAGTGCCTTTCCCGGATCCGCTGGGTCCGTCGATCGTTAGTACGGGCGCACGCCGCCGCAGCCAGCGCATGCTCAGGCCGCTGCCGCGGCAATCCGCGCCCCGATGCCGGCCAGAGTCTCCGGGAACCCGGGAAACGATGTCCCGACCGCGGCGACATCGCGGATCGTGACCGGAGCAGCGGCGACCGTGCCGGCAACCGCCAACGCCATTGCCACTCTGTGATCGCCGCGACTGTCAACGATCCCGCCAGCGAAACGCCCGCCGTGAATGACGGCGCCATCTGGCGTCTCGTCCACGGAGATCCCCAGTGCCCGCAGCCCCTGCGCCATGACGGCGATGCGGTCGCTCTCCTTGTGCCGCAGCTCTTCGAGACCGGAGAAATGCGAGCGGCCGCTTGCCGCGGCTGCGGCGATGAACAAAACCGGAAACTCGTCGATGGCCAGGGACACCATTCCCGGATCGATCGTTTTGCCGGTCAACCGGGATGACCGGACCCGAATATCCGCAACCGGCTCCTCGCCGAGCCGCCGCTCATTTTCGAGCATGATATCGGCGCCCATGGACTGCAGTATGGCAATGCCGCCGGTGCGCGTACGGTTGATGCCGACATTCGTTATCAGCACCTCCGCGTCGTTCGCTATAAGCGCTGCGAGGATCACAAACGCGGCCGACGACAGGTCTCCGGGGACCTCTATGTTGCGGCCCACCGGCGCCTGACCACCCGCCACTGAAATCGTCGAGCCGTCGCGTTGCACCGCAACTCCCATGGACCTCAACATACGTTCCGTATGATCTCGTGTGATCGCCGGCTCTGCGATCCGGGTGACACCCTCGGTATACAGCCCCGCGAGTAGAAGTGCCGATTTGACCTGGGCGCTCGCTATCGGCAGCGCGTACTCGATCGCCTTGAGTGGACGGCGGCCTCGAACCGTCAGCGGCGGACGTCCGCCCTCCGCGCTGGAAAACCGCGCCCCCATTCGCTGAAGTGGCGTGATGACCCGTTGCATTGGCCGCGCCCGCAACGACGCGTCTCCCGTCAGCGTCGACTCGAACGGCTGCCCAGCGAGCAGACCTGCCAGTAGTCGCATCGCGGTGCCCGAATTACCGAGGTCGAGGCGCGTCTCGCTCTGTTTCAGCCCATCGAGGCCGACCCCGCGCACGCGTACTTCCGTCGACGCCAAATGGTCGATGTCCACACCGAGTTCGGTCATCGCAGCCATCGTCGCAACGCAGTCCTGGCCGGGCAGAAATCCGTGAATCGTCGTATCGCCGCGCGCGACAGCGCCAAGCAACAGGGCCCGGTGCGAAATAGATTTGTCGCCGGGAACGCAGAGCGTGCCGTCTATAATTGCCGACGGCTCCACCGTGTACTGCATGCCCCGGCTCAATGGGTTCAACCGACGGCTATGGGATAGGCCCCGAGAATCCGGAACAGCGACGTTTCCCTTTCGAGCTCGGCGAGTGCATCCGTGACGGGCGATTCGTGAGCGTGTCCTTTTACATCAATAAAAAACACGTAATCCCATTTTCTTCGACGCGATGGCCTGGATTCGATTCGCGTCATGACGACATTGTGTTCCGCGAGTGGCTGTAAAAGGTGATGCAGCACTCCCGCGCCTTTCGCAGTATCGCTCGTCGAAACCAGAATTGTCGTCTTGTCATCGCCGCTGGGTGCGAGCAGCTCTCGACCGATCACCAGGAAACGCGTCGCGTTATCTGCTCTGTCCTCGATGTGTTCAACAAGAATTTTCAAATCGTACACGTCCGCAGCGACATCCGGCCCGATTGCAGCTGTCCCCGACTCATCTCGCGCCCGCCGGGCGCCCGCCGCATTGCTGGACATGCCGATCAATTCCACGTGCGGTAGGTATTCCCGCAGGAAACCCCGGCACTGCGCGAGCGACTGCTCGTGCGCGCAAATGCGCTCGATGTCGTCGAGGCCTGCCATTTGGCCAAGCAAATGCTGTTCGATCCGCAATCTATTTCGCCGGAAATCTTGAGTGGCGACGTCAAAAACATATCCAGTGTGTTGTTGACGGAACCTTCCGTCGAGTTTTCGATTGGCACGACACCGAAATCCGCCGCGCCACTCTCGACCTCCTGAAAAACCTCGTCGATCGTGTGAAACGGCAGTGCGCGAACCGAATGGCCAAAGTGCTTGTAGACTGCAGTTTGCGTAAACGTGCCTTCCGGGCCCAGAAATCCGACCTTTAGCGGTTCCTGCTGGGCCAGGCAAGCCGACATGATTTCGCGAAAGAGGCGCAGCATTTCTTCGTTGCTGAGCGGTCCGTCGTTCCGCTCCACAACGCGTCGAAGAATTTCCGCCTCGCGCTCAGGCCGGTAATAGTCGACTGCCGACGCCAGATCGCCCTTCGCGACGCCGACCTGTTGCGCAAAGCGCGCACGCTCATTGATCAGTGTTTGCAGGCGCTCGTCGATTTCGTTTATGCGTTCACGAATCTTCGCAACGTCGACCTGCGAAGACGGCTTGCCGGATTCGGCCATGGGCGGTAGCTCGATGCCTGGTTTTGGTCTATCGGATCAGGTTACCGGCTTGCCAAGATTTCGCAATGCCAGGACGCCGTCGATGGCGCGTAATTGCGCCATGGTTTCGTCGGAAACCGGTCCGTTGACGTCCACGAGCGTATACGCAAGGTCGCCCGCAGACTTGTTGAGGAGGTCCTCAATATTTAGGCCGGCCTGCGCCAGCGCGGTCGATATCTGGCCGACCATATTGGGCACGTTGGCATTGGCCACTGCGATTCGCCACGCGTCCAGACGCGGCAGCCGCGCCTCCGGAAAGTTGACCGAGAAGCGAATCTGCCCGCTTTCCAGATAGTCCTTAATGTTTTCGGCCACCATGATTGCGCAATTCGCCTCCGCCTCCTTCGTCGACGCGCCGAGATGCGGCAGCGCGACGACCTTTTCGTGAGCGAGGAGCTCCGGGGTCGGGAAATCGCACACGTACGAGCCGAGCTTGCCGCTGTCGAGCGCCAGCAGCACGGCCTCGTTGTCGACGACGCCCCCGCGTGCAAAGTTGATCAAAACGGCGCCGTCGTTCAAGAGCGCCAGGCGATCACGATTGACCAGGTGTCGGGTCGCGCCGACCAGCGGGATGTGCAGCGTAATTGCATCGGCGTGCTGAAACAGCTGATCAAGCGTATCCGCCTGCGCCACCCCGGCGGACAGCTGCCATGCGCGACGCACCGTAATTTGCGGATCGAAACCGACGACTTTCATGCCCAGATCGAGGGCGGTGTTGGCAACTTCGACGCCGATCGCGCCCAGACCGATTACGCCAAGCGTTCGCCCCGGCAACTCGAAACCCACGAATCTCTTCTTCCCGGCCTCTATAGCCGCTTCGAGTTCGTCGCCGGTCAGCGTAAGCCCCCTGACATACTCACGCGCGTCGCAAATATGGCGTGCAGCGATCAATATACCGGCAAGAGCCAGCTCTTTGACCGCGTTCGCGTTAGCACCCGGCGCATTGAACACGGGCACGCCACGTGCGCTCATTGCCGCGACCGGTATATTGTTCGTACCAGCCCCGGCGCGACCGATCGCAGCAACTGTTTCCGGTATATCCATGCCGTGCATGTCGTGCGATCGCAGGATTATTGCATCGGGATGCGAGATCTCTGATGCAACTTCATAGCGGTCGCGTGGAAACCGCCGTAATCCCTCGACGGCGATATTGTTCAACGTGAGAATCTTGTACATGCTGGAATCCAGTTTGCCAATTTATCCGTAACAGGTGCCGCTTCATGAAGTCGGCGGCCGTTGGAGCCTGCCTTCTAGCCGTGGCGGCGCTCGAATTCGGTCATGAATTCAACAAGTGTGTCGACCGCGTCCGGTGAAACGGCATTGTATATTGACGCACGCATGCCCCCGACCGAGCGATGCCCCTTCAGGTTGGTGAGCCCGGCCTGCTTCGATTCCTCGAGAAATACCTGATCGAGTCCGGGATCCTGAAGCACGAAGGGTACGTTCATCCACGAGCGGCAATCCGCCCGGACCGGATTACTGTAGAAGTCGGATGCGTCAATTGCCGCGTAAAGCTTCGTAGCTTTGCGTTCATTGACCGCCGCGATCGCCGGTAAACCACCAATATCCAGAAGATGCTCAATGACGAGGTCGGCAACGTACCAGGCAAACGTCGGCGGCGTGTTCGTCATCGACCCGGATTCGGCAAACGACTTCCAGGTCATCAAATGCGGCAGCGGATCACGCGCTGGTTCGAGCAGATCGTTCCTCACGATGACCAGCGTGATACCGGCAGGGCCAATGTTCTTCTGCGCACCGGCATAAATAACTCCGTATCGGCCAACGTCGATGGGCCTGGACAAAATGGTGCTCGACATGTCGGACACGATGGGCACACCCGAGTCCGGTACGAAATGGAACTCGACGCCTGCGATCGTCTCATTCGACGTGATGTGCAGATACCGCGCATCTTCACTGCGATTCCATGCGGCCGGGTCAGGGATGTAGGTGAAGTTCTGGTCGGACGCGTCAGCCGCGACATTGACGTGACAGAATTTTGCCGCTTCGTTCGCCGCCTTTTTGCCCCAGCTGCCCGTCAGTACATAATCGACGGTATCGGTCGGGCTGGCCAGATTCAGCGGCGTCATCGCCATTTGCAGGGTTGCTCCGCCCTGCGTCCACAGCACGCTGTAATTCGTTGGGATTTCCAGGAGGCGCCGCAGATTCGCTTCGCAGCCCTCCGCGAGCTCCATGAACTCTTTGCTCCGGTGGCTGATTTCCATGACGGACATCCCGGTACCGCGCCAGTCGGGCAGGTCGTTCCGGACGCGTTCGAGTACGGCCAGCGGCAAGGCTGCCGGGCCGGCGCTGAAATTGTAGACGCGCGACATGAGGCCTGATTCCTGAGGGTTTTGCGCCGAGCCAGCCTTATTGCCGGATTCGGGCGATTACGCAATTAAGCAGCGTATTGTTACGGTTCAGCGTCGAGTTTGCACGAACCGGAAGCGCATATCGGCATGCGATGTGGGCATATATTTGCGCCGCCAAGGACGATCTGAGCGACGTCAGTCGTCGTCATCATCGCCCATCGACTCGATTCGTGCCAGTCCGACCAGACGCTGTTCAGCCTCGACGCGGATGAGTCGAACCCCCTGAGTGTTGCGACCCTGAACGGAAATGTCCGCCACCGGCGTGCGTATCAGTGTGCCATTCGAGCTGATCAGCATGATTTCATCGTCATTGCCGACCTGGACGGCTCCGACCGTGGCGCCATTGCGCGTCGTTGTCTGTATCGCGATGACGCCCAGGCCGCCGCGCCCCTGCACCGGGAAATCCTCCACGGCCGTGCGTTTCCCGAATCCATTTTCGGTTGCCGTCAGAATCAGGCCATCCCGGATGATGCATAGCGCTATGACCTTGTGCTCCGGCGCAAGCTTGATGCCTCTCACGCCCGCCGCACCTCGCCCCATAGGCCGCACGTCGGACTCCCCAAAGCGAATGGCCTTGCCGGAGCTCGCGACCAATAAGATTTCCGCCTCGCCATCGGTGATCGCAACATCGACCAGCTTGTCCTCATTACGCAGGTCGATTGCGATGATGCCGGTGGCGCGCGGCCGCGAAAACTGACTCAGCGGCGTCTTCTTGACCCGCCCGGACGAGGTGGCCATGAAAACGTAGTGGTCCTGCGCATAATCCCGGATGGGCAAGACCGCGTTGATGCGCTCATCGGCATCCAGCGGCAGGAGATTGACGATTGGTTTGCCGCGGGAACCCCGGCTCGCCTGCGGGACCTGAAAAACCCTGAGCCAATACACTTTGCCGAAGCTCGAGAAGCAAAGAATGGTGTCGTGCGTATTGGCAACGAACAGCTTGTCAACGAAGTCCTCGTCCTTCACACGCGTCGCCGTGCGGCCTCGGCCACCGCGACGCTGCGCCTGATAGGCGCCGATGGGCTGCGCTTTCGCGTAGCCGCCATGCGAAAGCGTGACCACCACTTCCTCGCTTGGAATGAGGTCCTCGTCGCTCAGATCGCTGTGGTCCTGCTCGATAGCGGTGCGGCGCGCGTCCCCGAAGGCATCGCGGACCTCGGCGAGCTCGTCACGAATGACCTTGAGCAGATTGTCGGGGTCCGCAAGAATACTAGAAAACTGATTAATTTTTATCAGTATTTCTTTGTATTCATTAATAATTTTTTCTTGTTCCAGCCCTGTCAATCGATGCAGGCGCAGGTCGAGAATAGCCTGTGCCTGCGTCGGGGACAGCCGATATTCCGTGTCGATAAGGCCGAACTCCCGGCCCAGGTCATCGGGACGGGTGTCCGTTTCACCCGCACGTTCGAGCATTGCCGTGACGACGCCCGGCGCCCAGCATTTCGCAAGCAGCCCTTCTCGCGCGTCCGCAGGCGTCGGCGACGCCTTGATCAGTGCGATAACCTCATCGATGTTTGCGAGCGCAACCGCCTGACCTTCGAGCACGTGCGCCCTGTCGCGGGCCTTGCGGAGGTCGAAGATCGTTCGCCGCGTGACGACCTCCCGGCGGTGGGCGAGGAATGCCTCGAGAACCTGCTTGAGGTTCATGAGTTTGGGCTGACCCTCATGCAACGCCACCATGTTGATGCCGAAGACGCTCTGCATCGGCGTTTGCTTGAACAGGTTGTTGAGCACGACGTCACTTCGCTCGCCGCGCCTGAGTTCGATGACGATGCGCATGCCGTCTTTGTCCGACTCGTCGCGCAGCTCGCTGATTCCCTCAATCCGTTTTTCCCGGACGAGCTCGGCGATCTTTTCGATCAGGCGGGCCTTGTTGACCTGATACGGGAGCTCCGTAACGATGATGGCTTCACGGCCCCGGCTATCCAGCGGTTCTGTCTCCGTGCGCGCACGGATGTACACACGGCCGCGGCCGGTGCGATAAGCCGCGGCGATGCCTGCGGCGCCGTTGATGATGCCGGCCGTCGGAAAATCCGGGCCCGGCACGTGCTGCATCAGGCTAGTGACCTCGATCGACGGGTCGTCGATGAGTGCCAGACACGCGGCGACCACTTCATTCAGGTTGTGCGGCGGGATGTTCGTCGCCATACCAACCGCAATACCCGATGAGCCGTTGACAAGCAGGTTCGGGATGCGCGTCGGCATGACTGACGGCTCGGATTCCGAACCGTCGTAATTCTCGACGAAATCGACCGTCTCCTTGTCGATATCCGCCAGCAGTTCGTGCGCAATCTTCGACATGCGCACTTCGGTGTAGCGCATCGCCGCCGGTGCATCGCCATCCACGGAGCCGAAATTGCCCTGGCCGTCAATCAACAACGCACGCATCGAAAACGGCTGCGCCATTCGGACGATCGTGTCGTAGACGGCGGAATCGCCGTGGGGATGGTATTTACCGATTACGTCACCGACGACGCGTGCCGATTTCTTATACGGCTTGTTGAAATCGTTGCCCAACTCGCGCATGGCGTAGAGCACGCGCCGATGGACCGGTTTGAGCCCGTCGCGGACGTCCGGCAGGGCGCGCCCTACGATGACGCTCATCGCATAGTCGAGATAGGACTGCCGCATCTCCTCTTCGAGACTGACCGACAGCAGTTCGTGTGCAACTTCAGCCATACAAACTCAAAATCTTCGTGTGATCCCGCTCGATCGAGCAGCATCCGCAGGATTTGATAAACCGGGTACTAAGCAGGATTTTCGGCGTATTCTAAGGGTCCGACGCGGGGCCCGTTTCGCTACGAGATTTTACCACACGCAAACGAATTCCAGCAGCGTTCTGCGCCCTGAAAACGGCCTGTTTCCGCGACTTTACGACGGTATACTGCGGGCTCCGACCTGCCCCACCGAAGGCCCGTTGTCCTGCCTGGAATGCAACACTGCGATACCCTGATAGTGCCGGAATGGTGCGTGCCCATCGAGCCTGCCGACACCGTCCTGACCCAGCACGCGATCGCGGTAGCGGACGGGCGCATCGTCGGAGTGCTGCCCGCCTCGGATGCGCGCGACCGATATCAGCCGAGCGTGCTGCTGGAGCGCCCGGGGCACATCCTGATCCCCGGTCTGATCAATGCACATACCCACGCGGCCATGGTCCTGTTTCGAGGCATGGCGGACGACCTGCCGCTCGAGTCCTGGCTGCACGAGCGGGTCTGGCCGGCCGAACGTCGCTGGGTGAGCGCGGAGATGGTCCGCGACGGCACAGAGCTCGCAATCGCCGAGATGTTGCGGGCCGGTATCACGTGCTTTGCCGATCAGTATTTCTTCCCCGAAATCGCCGCGGAGGCCGCCATCGATCTACACATGCGGGCGATGATCGGGACGCCGGTCGTGGAATTTGACACTCCCTGGGCAGCGGGCGCCGCGGAATGTCTGACCAAGGGCGCCGAGCTCGTGCACGATCCCTACGCCGATCACCCGCTGATCAGTACCTGCTTCGCGCCGCACTCGACGGCGGTGCTGGCGGACGATTCGTTACGACAAACGCGAATTCTCGCGGACCAGCTCGATTGCAGCATCCAGATGCACCTGCACGAAACCGAGCTTGAGGTCTCCCAGTCCGTCGGCAAGCACGGCAAGCGCCCGTTGGCGCGGCTCCAGGATCTGGGTCTCGTAAATGCCTCGTTACTCATCGTGCATGGCGTGGCAATGACGACCTCGGAGATCGCGCTCCTTGCCGAGGTCGGCGTTGGAATCGTGCATTGCCCGCGGTCGAATCTCAAACTTGCCAGCGGGATCGCACCCGTTGCTGATTTTCTCGACGCTGGCGTCGCGGTTGCGCTCGGCACTGACGGTGCCGCAAGCAACAACGTACTCGACGTGCTGGGCGAAATGCGCGCCGCCGCGATGCTGGCCAAAGCACGGTCCGGGGATGCAACCGCCGTCAGCGCCCGAACGACGCTGGAAATGGCCACGCTCAACGCTGCAAAAGCGTTGGGGCTCGCCGATACGACAGGCTCGATACGGCCAGGCAAAAGCGCAGACCTGACCTGTATCGACCTCAGTCGTCCCAATAGTCAGCCGGTGTACGACCCCGTGTCTCAAGTCGTATACACTGCCGGCGCTGATCAGGTCAGCGACGTGTGGGTCGCGGGCCGACACCTTCTGGATAACGGACACCTGACGAACGTCGACGTCTCCGGCCTGCTGGCGAGAGCCAATGAATGGCGGCAACGAATCGTCCAGGACACCCGGTAAGCCGGGATATGGCTGAGTCAACGCAAACCGGTGCAGAAAACGTCGACGCGGCCGAGATCGCCAAGTTTGACAGTCTCGCCGCACGCTGGTGGGACCCTTCGGGAGACTTTCGCCCTCTGCATGAAATCAACCCGCTGCGCCTCGACTGGATCCGCAGCTTTACGGAATTATCCGGCGCTCGTGCGCTTGACGTCGGCTGCGGCGGCGGCATCCTTGCGGAAGCCATGGCGGCGTGTGGCGCCGAGTTGACTGGCATCGACATGGCCGAGGCGCCGTTGGCCGTCGCGCGACTGCATCAGCTCGAGTCCGGGGCCGGCATCGACTACCGGCAGGCCACGGCCGAGCAGCTGGCGGAGGAATTGCCGGCGGGTTTCGACATTGTCACCTGCCTTGAAATGCTGGAACACGTGCCCGATCCTGCAGCCGTCATCGCCGCGTGCCACACGCTGGTCAGGCCCGGCGGCCACGTATTTTTTTCCACGATCAATCGATCCCCGAAGGCATTTGCATTCGCCATTGTCGGTGCGGAGTACGTGCTGAGGCTGCTCCCTGCCGGCACCCATGAATACCGAAAGTTCATCCGCCCTTCGGAGCTGGACAGCTGGGCGCGTGCTTCTGGACTCGAACTCAGGTCCAGCATCGGATTGCACTACAACCCGATTACAAAGCACTATTCGCTTGGCCCCGGTCTCGATGTGAACTACCTCATGTACTATCAGCGGCCGGACGCCGAATAAGCCAGTGTCACGGTTTTCGAAGGGCAATTATCTCGTCGTGTTTTTCGATCTCGACGGCACGCTGGTCGATACGGCACCCGACATGGTTGGCGCCCTGCAGGAACAGCAAGCCGCGCATGAGCGGCAACCGATCGATTACGAACTCGGTCGCTCTCATGTGTCCAACGGCGCGCTCGGTCTGTTGCGTATCGGCTTTCCTGATGCGGGCGATGCCGAGCTCGACCGACATTTGCGCGAGTTTTTACGGCGCTACAGTGCGCGGATTTGCGATGACTCGACGCTGTTTGATGGTATGGAAGCACTGCTGGAGCGACTCGATCAGGCGTCAGCGTTATGGGGTGTGGTGACAAACAAACCTGCTTATCTCACGGATCCGCTGCTCAAGTTGCTGGCGCTGGCGACTCGCAGCGCATGCACGATCAGTGGTGATACGCTTGCGCAACGTAAACCGCACCCAGCCCAACTGCTGCACGCGTGTGAAATCGTGGGCGTGTCACCAAAACAGGCGCTTTATGTTGGCGATGCCTGCCGGGACATTGAGGCGGGACGTGCTGCCGGTATGGCTACAATTGCGGCAGCTTATGGCTATATCACAAAGGATGACGACCCTGATCGCTGGAACGCCGACTGTATTGCACGCGATACGGAGGAACTCGCCGACGTCGTCGGCTGGGCGCTGAATTTGCCGTGATGAGCCGCATCAATATAGACCCTGTGTATATCGAGATCGGCGCGCCGGCACTCGGCGCCGGTCTTGTTCTCGGCGTGCTGATTACCTGGCTCATTTCGCGGCGCCGCCGGAAACGCCTGCTAGCCGAGATCGACGCCCTGGCGAACAGCATCAAGTCCCAGGAGGAATTGCAGCGGGAACGCCAGGCCGCCTTCGAGACCGCAAGCACCCAGATCACGCACGCGTTCGGCGAGCTCGCGAATCGGTCGCTTCGGACCAACAGTGAGACATTCCTGCGACTTGCGGAGCAGAATCTCGGCACTCAGCAGGAGCGCGCGAAGCGGGAGCTCAGCGAACGCGAGCAGGCTGTGGAAAACCTGGTCAAGCCGATTCGGGAAGCGTTGCAGGCATCACAACGGCAAATCGCCGAGCTGGAAAAAGCCCGAAGCGAGGCTTACGGCAGCATCAAATCGCAGCTCGCATCGATGCAGATGAGCCAAAAAACGCTCGCGCAGGAAACACAAAATCTCGTCAAGGCACTGCGACGTCCCGAAGTTCGCGGCCGCTGGGGCGAAATCACGCTTCGCCGCCTGGTCGAACTGGCGGGCATGGTGGAACACTGCGATTTTCAGGAACAGGTGCACAGCGTCGGCGGCGATCAGGTGATTCGACCGGATATGATCGTCCGGATGCCCGACCAACGTGAGCTGGTCGTCGATGTCAAAACGCCGCTCGATGCCTATCTCGAAGCGGTCGAAGCGCCCAACGACGCGCAGAAGAAGCTCGGGCTGCAGCGCCATGCGCGGAATCTCCGAGAACACGTTCGGTTGCTTGCGAGTAAAGCGTACTGGGCACAATTCACCGCAAGCCCGGAGTTTGTCATCCTGTTCATTCCCGGTGACCAGTTCTTGTCTGCGGCGCTGAACGAGGACCCGGACCTGATCGAGTACTCACTGTCGCAGCAGATCATACTCGCTACGCCAACGAGTTTTGTTGCTTTGCTCAAGGCCGTTGCGTACGGCTGGCGTCAGCTCGCCCTGGCCGAAAACGCACAGGAAATTCGCGAGCTTGCCGAGGCTCTTTACGGCCGCCTGGGTACGTTCGTCGCGCACA